>NZ_JAGPZA010000031.1:0-16291 GCF_024454095.1 Corynebacterium sp. CCUG 69979
GGAAAAAATAAACACCAAGACGCCGGTTTGTCCACCATGTCGCGACTCATATGTCAACAATGTCGCGACTGATGACACTTGGAGCCGCCTGCGAGAATCGAACTCGCGACCTTCTCATTACGAGTGAGATGCTCTGCCGACTGAGCTAAGGCGGCGGGGACTATTAAAGGTCCGAACCGATAGCATAATCGACGCGCACCCCCGCACAAAACTGGGCAAACTTGAGACGGTGACGGGGTGTGAGGGCAGCGTTGGGCCGAGACATGAAGAAGCCTTCCAGGGAGGCTCGATGGTGGCCGAGTCAGGCAGCAGCGGAAACGTGCAGCACCTCGTAGGCGGAGACATCGGTGGAGGTCTCGTCGGCTTCTTTGGTGCTGAGCTCGACGAGGACGGCGGCCCAGGCGGTGACGTCCACGGCAGCGACGCGGGCCACGGTGGAGTCAATGGTCGTAACGAGAAAGTCCGCAGTAATGCCCTCGATGCAGTGGGACGGCGCGGCGCCGTCCGGCAGGGGCACGGTCTTGATGGTCAAGCTGCGGGCTGCGACGTAGTCAGCCGGACCGGCAACGAGCTGATGGACAGTCCAGTCTTGGATCGGGTGGCGGCCAAAGTCGTGCACGATGGCCGAGTATCCAGGTTCGCCCCAGCAGAACTGACGCATCCCGTCGATGTCGCGCCAGACGTAGAAGGGTGCGTAGGCGTTGTGGGTTGCACCCCTGGCCTTCTCTTGGATGAGGTAGGCCTTGAACTCCAGTCCGTGGTAGCCGTCCATGAGGTGCCCCGTCCGGGTGACACGATCGCGAATGATTTGCATGTCGTAGTCAGTGGGCAGCGTGATCTGATACTGCATGGCGTACATCAGTGGTTCTCCTTTGTTGCGTGGGACTAAGTCGCGGGATTGACGGGTTCCGGCCATTCGATAACCGACAGGTCATCAGCGGCTTGCTGGTAGGCCTCATGTGTCATGGGCTGTTCGGGTGCAGCGCCATGCCAGTGTCGCCGGCGGGCATCGAGCCAGATGGACTCGCCCCCAGCCAGGCACTGGGGCACTTGCCCTTCAATGTGAACCATGGCAACGCCGTCCGTGGCATACAGTCCCTGACACTTGGGATGAGTGTGCGCCCCAGCCGCAAACGTGACGGCGTACACAGCCAGTGTCGACTCACGGGTGGGTGCCCGGCCAAGGTCTTGGCTTCGACTGTGCCCGTGAAGTACCCGGGAGCGAAGCTCATCGCCGGCTCCAGGTGCGCAGGAGCGTAATTGCGCCGCGGATAGCGGCGTCGAACTCTACAGGGTCTTGCTGGGCACGGGCTAAGACATAGCCACCCTGCACTGTGGCCACGACCATCGAGGCCAATTGGTGGGTGTCAGTTCCAGACGGGAACTCACCCGCATCGATCCCCTCGTGAATGACTGTCCCGATCGTCTCGACAAGCCATGCCAGGGTTGAGGAGACCGGCTGAAGCAGCTCAGGCGTAGCGATCACGTCGACGTCATAAGTCATACGACCCATACGGCAGCCCCGGAGGGAGTCGCGCTGGCGCTCGAGATAGGCAACGAGACGCTCCGTGGCCGTTCCCTTGCCACGGAGCAACGCATCCGCATCATTCCGCATGGCTGTCGCACTGGCCTCCAGAGCGGCCACCGCGAGGTCCTGCTTGCCCGAGAAGTGGTGGTACATGCTGCCTTGCCCCGCGTCGGCTCGGCTCAGTATGTCCTTCGGGCTAGTTGCTGCATAACCCCGCTCCCACAGCAGTTCCTGGGCCGCATCCAAGAGACGTGTCCTTGTGTCCATGCCCCCAGTGTACATACCAGTAGTTACAGAATTCTCGTCGACCGCTCCGCGCCGAGCTCAATCTATGTCCCCGCTCAGTACACTTAGCTCACTCCGCACGCGATGCGGATGCGGCCGAGCATGCCGTTGAAGGCGATGACGGGCATGACGTTCTGGTGCAGGCGCGCGCGGCATTCGGCCACGGCGTCGAGGCACTCCGTGATGCCCGCCAGGTCGGCGTGGTTGGCAATCTCTGTGGATAGCCCCTCAAAGTCAGGGTGCACCAGGGGCACTCCTCCCCCGCTGCTGGTGATCATCGCGTCGCGGTAGATCCCGGCGAGGTCCACCAGGGTGAGGTCGAGCACGTCGCGCAGGCGACGGGTACCGCGCGCCTTTTGCGCAGCTTCGAGCTCTTTGAGCGAGGACGCCGTGCCGCGCAGCGCCTTCGCCGCGCCTTTGCCTTTCGCACCCATGCCGAGGGCGTTTTCGAGCCGCTTGCGCTCCTCCTCGTCGGACGAGGCATACGCATCCTTCGCCTCCGCGTCTGCGGACTTCACCAACGCCGCCACACCTTGGAAGGCCTGGTCGCCGTGCAAGACGAGTTCGGCGATGTTGATGGCGGCCGCCCGGCGCTTCTGCGAAGCATCAGAGTTCACCAGGCGGCGCGCTCGGCCGATGTGGCGCAGCGACGTGACGGCGGCCAACCGCGCGTCGGACTCCGCTGCGCCTTCTTCAGAAACCAGGATGCGCACGATCTCGTCGACGGACGGGGCGGGCACGTACAGGTGGCGGCAGCGCGACCGCAGGGTCACGGAGAAGTCCTGCGGGTCGGTGGACGGGGCGCACATGATGATGACGGTGGTTTCCGGCGGCTCCTCCACCGTCTTCAGGATCGCCTCGGGGGCCTCACGGGAGAAGCGGTCGGCGTCTTCGATGATGATGACGCGCCAGTTCGCGACCGTCGGTAAGCGTGTCGCTGCAGGAATGATCGTGTCGCGCACCGTGTCGATGCTGATGGTCATGCCCTCCGGCACGATGTGCACCACGTCCGTGTGGGCGCCGGCGAAGACGTCCCGGCAGGCTTGGCAGTGCCCGCAACCGAGTGCGTCCGCGGGCGATTCGCACACGAGCGCCGCTGCGAACGCCACAGCCGCTGTCGACCGTCCTGCCCCCGGCGGGCCAGTGAACAACCAGGAGTGCGTCATCGCGTGCGGGTCAGCGCCGGGCACCCCGCGTGCAGCCGCCGCGGCGCCGAGGATGGTCGCACGGACCGACGGGGTCCCCGCCAGCCTCTCCGGAACGCTCAGCTCACTCACGCTCACCAGCCTACAACCCCTCCCGAACACCACCCTGGGCCCGCTCCGCGATGGCTTGTCCACTCTTCACCTACCCCCGACGTAGAGTAGGTGAACGTGGAAAGAATCTGGCGCGGCGTGAAGTGGCTCATGGGCACACCATGGCCTCTGTATGCTTCCGTGCTGCTGTTCACCAACGTGGTCAGCGCGATCGCGATCATGTTCTTCGTCCGTTACCTCATTCCGATGCAGGGCACGGAGTATTTGGCGGATGTGGCGAATGTCTTCGGGCCGTTGGCGGTCGTTTATCTTGTCATCGCCGTGATCTTCGGCGGCATTGTCTCTTACATGCTGTTTCGACCGGTCCTGCTGTATGAGCGGCGCCCCGACGATTTCGACGCCCACAGCGTATACCGCCTTGTGCTCCGCATTCCGGTGCTGCAGACACTCGTGGTCGGGGTGATTTGGCTCCTCGGCATCATCATTGCCACCACAGCCACGGCGCTTTACGACGGCTCCTTAGCCCTCGTCATCGCCATCTCCACCCTCATGGCGGGCCTGGTCACCTGCGTGCTCACCTTCGTTCAGGCGGAACGCCTCGTGCGCCCCGTGGCGGCATCGACCTTGGCGCGGCAACACGAGGACTCCACTCTGGAACCTCCGATCAAACAGCGTCTGTATATGACCTGGTTCATGACTTCGGGCGTGCCGCTGCTGGGCATTCTGTTCCTGTTGGCCGCCCAGTACTACGGGTTCTTCGAAGACACCCCCGGTGAGCTGTTGCCGTCGGTAAGTGCCCTGGCGGGCACCGCGATCTTCACCGGCATGGCGGGCACCGCGTTCGCCGTCATGAACGTCGTCGACCCGATCAAGGAGCTCCAGCAGGCGATCAACCGAGTGCGCCGCGGTGAGACGGACACGCAGGTGCCTATTTACGACGGCTCCGAGCTCGGCGTCCTGCAAGCCGGCTTCAACGAAATGATGCGCGGGCTCAACGAGCGCGAGCGCGTCCGCGACATCTTCGGCCAGTACGTCGGCTCCGAGGTGGCCCAGAAGGCCCTCGAGGAGAAGCCGGAGCTCGGCGGCGAGGACCGCAAGGTCGCCGTCGTGTTCGTCGACGTCATCGGTTCGACGAACTTCGCCGTCAACCACTCCCCTAAAGAGGTCGTGGAGGCCCTCAACGCCTTCTTCGAGATCGTCGTGGACGTGGTGCACCGCAACAAGGGCGTGATCAACAAATTCCAGGGCGACGCGGCCCTGGCCGTCTTCGGTGCGCCGCTGGCGGTGACAGACTCGGCCTCCCACGCCCTCCAGGCCGCACGCGAGCTGCGCCAAGAGCTGCGCGGACTCGAGCTCGACGCCGGTATTGGCGTTGCGAGCGGCCACGTGGTCGCCGGGCATATCGGCGGCCAAGACCGCTTCGAGTACACCGTCATCGGTGACGCCGTGAATACCGCCGCCCGTCTCACCGAGGTGGCCAAGGACACGCCGGGCCGAGTGCTCACCAACGCCTCGACGCTGACAAGCGCCAACGAGATCGAGCAGGCGCGCTGGACCGTGATGAAGTCGATCGAGCTGCGCGGCCGCAACAAGATGACGCAGCTCGCCCGCCCGGTGCGCGCGACGATGGCGGACAGCGCCTAGCCGCGCCTCGCACTCGGCGAGGGTGCGGCCGCGCCTTACACACGCCAGCCCCACGCTACTTCTTGCGCGTGCCCGCCTTCACCACACGCTTGGTGGTCTGCTTCGGCTTCTTCGCAGCCTTCTTGGTGGCCTTCTTTTTGGAGGCCTTCTTCTTCGTGGCTTTCTTCGCTCCGCCGCCGGCAGCGTCCTCGGCTTCGCGGGCGCGCCGGGCCGAGAGCAGTTCGTTGGCGCGGGCGTCCGTCATGGTTTCGGGGGTGTCGCCGCGCTGGAGGGAGGCGTTGGTTTCCCCGTCGGTCACGTAGGGGCCGAAGCGGCCGTCCTTGACGGTCATGGGCTTGCCGGAGACGTCGTTGTCGCCAAGCGCCTTCAGCGGCGGCTGAGCGGCGGCGCGGCCGCGGCGCTTCGGTTCGGCGTAGATGCGGCGGGCCTCATCCAGCGTCACGGTGAAGATCTGGTCCTCGTTGGCCAGCGAGCGAGAGTCGTTGCCCTTCTTCAGGTACGGGCCATAACGGCCGTTCTGGGCGGTGATCATCTCACCGTCGGAGGGGTCCTCGCCGACTTCGCGGGGCAGGGAGAGGAGCTTCAGAGCGTCGTCAAGCGTCACCGTCGACGGTTCCATGGAGGAGAACAGGGAGGCGGTGGCGGGTTTGAGTTGCTCGTCGACAAGCTGCTCGGTGCGCTTGACTCGCGCTGCTTCCGCGGTCTTCGTCTCCCAGTTCTTCGCGCGCTTGCCCTCGGCCGCGCGCTGGGCGTCTTCCTCGGCGCGCTCGGCGGCGATGACCTCTTGGGCGTGGGCTTCGGCGGTGGCACGCTCGTCATCACGGACAAGCTCGGTGACGTAGGGGCCGTAGCGGCCTTCCTTGGCCACGATCATGCGGCCGGTGTCGGGGTTCTGCCCCAGCTCACGGCCGGTCGGCGGGGTGGCAAAGAGCTTTTCTGCCATCTCTTGGGTGACTTCGTCCGGAGTCGTGGATTCGGGCAGGTTGGCGCGCTGGAACTCCGGCTCGCCGTCGCTTCCCACGCCGACCTGGCGCTCCAAGTACGGCCCGTAGCGGCCGACGCGGACGTAGACGGGACGGTCTTCCTCGTCGCGGAAGAGCTCGAGGGAATTGACCTTGCGGGCGTCGATCGCCTCGAGGTTGGCCTCGATGATGTGCTTCAGGCCGCCGCGGCGCGCTACAGCCTCGGCGGTGGTGTCGGATGCCTCGGCGTCGCCGAAGTAGAAGCCGGTGAGCCACTCGGTGCGGTTCTCGGTGCCTTGGGCGATCTCGTCGAGCTCGTCCTCCATCGAGGATGTGAACTCGTAATCCACGAGCGCGTCGAAGTTCTGCTCCATGAGCCCCACCACGGAGAACGCGACCCAGGTGGGCACCAGCGCGTTGCCGCGGGTGGCCACGTAACCGCGGTCCTGGATGGTCTTGATGATGGACGCGTACGTCGACGGGCGACCGATGCCCAGGTCCTCCATCTTCTTCACCAGCGACGCTTCTGTGTAGCGCGCCGGCGGGTTGGTGGAGTGGCCGTCAGCTGTGACCTCGCGGGCGGTCAGCGCGTCGCCTTCAGACAGCTGCGGCAGGTGCTTTTCCTTGTTGTCCTGCGTGTCGGAGTAGGCGCGCAGCCAGCCGGGGAACGTGATCGTGCGGCCGGAGGCGGTCAGCTCGACGTCGGTGCCGTCGGCAGCTTGACCTGCGACAACGACGGTCATAGTGGTGCCGCGGGAGTCTTCCATCTGGGAGGCGACGGTGCGCTGCCAGATCAGTTCGTACAGCTTGAACTCCTCGGCGTCGAGGGCGCTCGCGAGCTCACCGGGAGTGGCAAATCGCTCGCCGGCGGGGCGGATCGCTTCGTGCGCCTCCTGCGAGTTCTTCACCTTACGGTCGTAGCGGCGCGGCTGATCGGTCACGTAGTTCGACCCGTACAGCTCTCGGGCGGCGTTGCGTGCGGCATCGAGCCCCTGCTTCGACAGCGATGTGGAGTCCGTACGCATATACGTGATGTGACCGTTTTCGTACAGGCGCTGCGCGATGCGCATTGTGCGCGCCGATGTGAAGTGCAACTTCGCACCCGCGGCCTGCTGCAGCGTCGATGTCATGAACGGGGCGTACGGCCGGCGGGAGTACGGCTTCGACTCCACACTGGCAACCGTCAGGTCTTGGCTGGTCAAACCTTCAGCGAGCGTTTCCGCGCGCTGCTTATCGACGACAACTACCGCATCATTTTTCAACCCACCTCGGTCATTGAAATCACGACCCTGGGCGATCTTCGTCCCGTTGATGGTGGACAGTTTCGCGTCGAAGTCGTCCGGGTTAGCGGCCCCGCCGCTGCCCGCGTTCAAGGTGGCGGTCACGTCCCAGTATTCGGCGGAGACGAAAGCCATGCGCTCACGTTCACGTTCGACAATCACGCGCGTGGCCACCGACTGCACACGGCCCGCCGACAGGCGCGGCATGACCTTCTTCCACAGCACGGGCGAGACCTCGTAGCCGTAGAGACGGTCGAGGATGCGGCGGGTTTCCTGCGCGTCGACGAGGTCCATGTCCAGCTCGCGGGTGTTCTCTGCGGCCTCGCGGATGGCGGATTCGGTGATCTCGTTGAACACCATGCGCTCTACTGGAACCTTCGGCTTGAGCACCTCGAGCAGGTGCCAGGCAATGGCCTCACCCTCACGGTCCGGGTCTGTTGCCAGCAACAGTTTGTCGGAGCGCTTCAGCTTGTCTTTGAGGTCCGTGACCTTTTTCTTCTTGTCGGGGCTGACCACGTAGATCGGCTGGAAGCCGTCCTCGGGGTTCACTCCGAGCTTGGCCCACGTTTCCTTCTTGTACTTGGCGGGAATGTCAGCGGCGCGGCCGGGCAGGTCGCGGATGTGGCCCACAGATGCTTCAACGAAGTAGTTGTCGCCCAAGTATTTTTGGATCTTCTTCGCCTTGGTCTGTGACTCCACAATGACCAGTGTTTTGCCGTTATCCGTCACGCCGGGTGACTCCTTAAACCTCTCGAGCTCATTCTCTATGACAACTACCACGGAATATAAGGTCTTTGTGACTGATCATGAAAACTTCCCTGAATAAGTTCCACGCGAAGTACACTTTCCTGACATGGCTGAGATGATCGATTCGCTGATCCAATTCTTGGAGCAGTTGATGACCATGCCTATCTTCTATCCGCTGCTAGGCCTGCTCATCACTGTCGACGCGCTGTGCCCGCTCGTCCCCAGCGAAACCGTCCTCAACTTGGCGGGCGCTTTCTCCGCCTCCCAGGGTGTGCCGGACGTCAAATGGGTCATCGGCGCCGCCATGATCGGCGCGCTGATCGGCGACAACCTGTGCTTCATGCTGGGCGGGAAACTGATCCACTTTGTCAACCGCCTGGATCCGGATTCCAACGCTGGTCGCGCCATCGAATGGGTGCGGGACAATATGAACCAGCACGGGCCTGTCACCATCATCGTGGCACGGTTCATCCCGTGGGCGCGGTGGGTGGCCACGATTCTGCTGGGCTCGGTGCGCTTCAGCTGGTTCAAGTTCTTCTTGTACGACACCATCGGCGTCGTGCTGTGGGTCTTCATCGGCGTTGGCGTGGGGTACCTCGGCGGCACGATCCTGTCGGACTTCCCGCTGCTGGCCATGATCGTCGGTGTGATCCTCGGCTCTCTGGTTGGCCTGGGCATTCAGCGCCTGCAGTCACGTTTGTGGGACTGGCGCGATGTCCGGCGCGGTGTCTCAGTGATCTAAGAGGCCCGCACACGCAAAAACGGCGCCCGAGTGGGGCGCCGTTTTTTGACCGTCGATAAGCGTTAAAGCGCGCGGACCTGCTGTGCCTGCGGACCCTTGCTGCCTTCGCCGATCTCGAACTCGACCTGCTGGTTCTCTTCGAGGGTGCGGAAGCCGCTGCCCTGGATCTCGGAGTAGTGGACAAAAACGTCAGAAGAGCCGTCATCAGGTGCGATGAAGCCGAAGCCCTTTTCGGCGTTGAACCATTTCACAGTTCCTGTTGCCATTGTGGTTAACCTTTCGTAGATGCTTGGAGCTCGCGAGCACCCGGTAAGGCGCACACAATCTGCGACCACCGACCAGTGTGCCATGACTTGGCCAATCACGCCGGGCGAGCCGAAAAGTTTTCCGTATCCTAATTACCGTTGGAGGGATCCGCATGGATGTGATGGCCCAAGAGCTGCTCGAAGGGCTCACTCGCGCATGCCCGCAGGGCACCATCACGCATGCGCGCACCGTCCCCGGACGCCCCGCGCGCCATGTTGAATGGCCGCAGTGGACAGATGAGGCGCTGCGCACGACGCTTATCGACGCTTCCATCACCCTCCCGTTTTCCCACCAGGCCGAATGCGCCCAACTCGCGTGGGACGGCCGCGATGTGGTGGTGGCTACTGGGACGTCGTCAGGCAAATCTTTGGGTTACCAACTGCCGGTGCTGACGACGCTGGCGGAGGATCCGACCGCGTGCGCGATCTACCTGACGCCGACGAAGGCGCTGGGATCCGATCAGCTGATGGCGGTGAATACCCTCATTAAGGGTCATCCGGTGTTGGGTGGGGCTGGTTCCGCCCCTATCAACCCCGCACCCTACGACGGAGACACACCTACCGAGGCTCGTCCCGTGGTGCGGGAGACCACCCGCTTCGTGTTCACCAACCCCGACATGCTGCACGCCGGCATCCTCTCCGGCCACCCGAAGTGGGCCCGTCTGCTGCGCCACCTGCGGTACGTCGTGGTGGACGAATGCCACTCCTACCGCGGCGTTTTCGGTGCCAACGTCGCGCTGGTGCTGCGTCGCCTAGACCGAATCGCCCGGGCCTATGGGTCGCGGCCAGTGTTCGTGTGTGCTTCTGCAACGGCCGCTGACCCCGCCGTCCACGCGTCCCGTCTGACCGGCCGCGATGTGACCGCTGTGACAGAGGATGGCGCCCCCACCGGCGAACGCACCTTCGCCTTGTGGGAGCCCGGTTTCATCGAGGGTGCCGAGGGCGAGAACGGCGCCCCCGTCCGCCGCGCCGCCACGACAGAAGCAGCCACGATCATGGCGGACCTGGTCGGGGCCGGTGCCCGCACGCTGACGTTCGTGCGCTCCCGGCGCGCTGCCGAGATTGTGGCGATGCGCGCGGCTGAGGATTTGGTTGCCGCCGGCCGGGCCGACTTCGCCCAGCGGATCGCCTCCTACCGCGCTGGGTACCTTGCTGAGGACCGTCGCGCGTTGGAGCGGGCTCTCGACAACGGTGACGTGCTCGGCATGGCCACGACGAACGCGCTGGAACTCGGCATCGACGTCGGCGGGCTCGACGCCGTGGTCATGGCGGGGTTCCCCGGCACCGTGGCCTCCTTCCGGCAGCAGGCGGGCCGGTCGGGCCGGCGCGGGCAGTCGTCCCTGGTGGTCATGGTTGCCCGCGACGAGCCGATGGACACCTATCTGGTCCACCACCCCGAGGCCTTGTTGGACCGGCCGGTGGAGAACAGCGTGTTCAACCCGTGGAACCCGTTCATTCTGCGGGGGCATGTGTACTGCGCGGCCGTCGAGAAGCCGCTCACGCCCGATGAGGTGGCAGCCAGCGACAGCATCGCCCGCACCGTCGCCGAGCTGGAAGAGCAGGGTTTCCTGCGTCGCCGCGCCAAGGGCTGGTTCGCCGTGCCGCAGTTGGACGGGCCCATCACGCCGGAGTCGGCGCATGCCTCGGTGAGCCTGCGCGGCGGCACTGGTGAAGAGGTCATGATTGTCGATGTCACCGACGGCCGCCTGCTGGGCACCGTCGATTCCGCCCGCGCCATGTCGCAGGTGCACGACGGGGCTGTCTACGTCCACCAGGGCGAATTCTTCGTCATTGAAGAGCTCGACCTGGAGGGCTACGTCGCGCTCGCCCGCCCGGAGATGCCCGACTACTCCACGATGGCGCGGTCCACCACGGACATCGCTGTCATCGGCACGGTGGACAAGGTCAACCCCTCGCCTGGGTTGTGGGTGGCCAGCGTGGATGTGGAGGTCACGGACCGGGTGACGGGGTACGTCGTCAAGCTTTCCGACGGCACCACCTCCGAGCACATCCCCCTCGACTTCCCACCGCAAACCCTGGTCACACGGGCGGTGGCCTACACGATCGACCCGGTCGTGCTCGACGAGCTGGGTATCGCCGCGGGCGACGTGCCTGGCACCTTGCACGCCGCAGAGCACGCCGCGATCGGCCTGCTGCCTCTGCTGGCCACCTGCGACCGGTGGGACATCGGCGGCGTATCCACCGCCCTGCACCCGGACACGATGCTGCCCACCGTGTTCGTGTACGACGGCCACCCTGGCGGCGCCGGCTTCGCCGACGAGGGCTACGCCCGCTTCCACGAGTGGATCGCCGCGACCTACGATGCCGTGAAGTCCTGCGGATGCGCTACTGGTTGCCCGTCGTGCGTGCAATCGCCGAAGTGCGGCAACGGAAACCAGCCGCTGGATAAAGCGGGCGCGCTGAAGGTACTAGGCGCGCTGGTCACCATGACAGCTGGTTTGAGCGACCGCGTGCGCTGAGCCCCTGGCTATCGGTGGTCCGGCAGCCCCGCTGTCACAGCGGCCCGGCGCGCGCCGTGGCTTCGGCATGTCTCGCCCCACCCGCCGTGCGCACGGCAGTGGTGACGATCACATCCGCACCGTCGATCGTGCAGGTGCGTACCTCCGCGTCGTTCAAGCTCGCGGTTTTCTCCGCAGTGGAGCACACCTGCGACGCGGTATGTCCCGTGTAGAGCGCAGTTGCCCCGGCGACGGCAGCGAGGTCCGCCGCCACCTGCGCCCGGTGCGTGCCGGCGGTGTGGCTGACCAGGCCGGCCACCACCATTGCCAAGCTGACCACGGCAGCGACGATGGAGGCGGAGAGGATGGTGGCGTGGCCGCGGTCGTCGATAAGCGTGCGCATCAGCGGAACTCCACCGGATACACCGCGGTAGCGCGCATCGGGCGGATAGTCGCGGGGACCTCCGCCGTCACGCGCACGACCTCGGCATCCTCGGTGACAGTGACGCTGATCCCGTCCCGCGGCGGGGTGTAGGTGATGCCGATGGCGTGGGAGCGCGCCGCCGCACCCGCGACGTCCACAGCCGTGATGTAAGAGGCCATGGTGGAGATCCCCGCCACGATCGCCGCAGCCACCGTGACCAACACGGCGAGCGACAGCGCGGCCTCGATCGTGACGGAACCGCGGTCAGCGACGAGCACCTTTCTCATCAGCGCCACCCTCTACCTAACTCGGTGTGTTGGACAGCGCGTCGGTGATGATGCCCTCGATCGCGCTGACCACCCCGTCGCCGTTGATCACCATGTACAGCACCGCGGCGAGAGCGGCTGCGGCGAGACTGCCCATGGCGTATTCGATGGTGGACATTCCGCGCTCGTTGCGCAGGGCAGCGGCACTTGCGGCTCCACGCTGGGATGCTCGTGCGTAGGCGCGCAGCGTGGCGGCGTTGAGCTTATCGACGGCCCCGCGCAGGCCCATCGGGGCGGACTGGATGTTGTTCTCGGTGGGATTGATGATGGCTGCAGTCATGATCGTGTCTCCTTTTCTGATGACGGTGTGTCTTGAGAGTTGTTTGCTTGGTTCGTGCTGGTTGTTCTTGTTTCCTGGGTTTTGTGCTGGTTATCTCGGTTCTCTGGTTTTTCATCCACCCCCGAACATGTCTGACCCCAACCCGATGACCACGGGCGCGAGCCCGAGGACGAAGAACGCCGGGAGGAAGAACGCGGCGAGCGGAATGCTGATGAGCACTCCGGCGCGTTCTGCGGCCGCCGTTGCGTCGTCGGCTGCGTCAGCGCGCAGGGACTCGGCGATGCGGTCGCAGGAATCGGCTACCGCTGATCCTGAGGCGTGCGACAACGTGACCGTCGACGCCAGCTCTTCGCATCCTGGGACGCCGTGCATGACGGCCCATGCGCGTTCGGGTTCAATCCCGAGTTCGCTGTAGGCCACAACGCGGCGCCAGAGCTGCCCCAGCTGCGTGAGCTGACCCGATTCCCCCGTGTCCCCCACGTTTTCCCCCTCGTTGCGTGCTTCATCCTGGCCACCCTGTTGGTAGCTTTCTGCCACTGCGGCGGCTGCCGCGGCGGCCGGTAACCCCGCGCGGAAGCAGGCGGCGAACAATTCAATGTCGCTGGCGATGCGGTGCTTGTCCCACCGCTTTTGCTGCTTCCCCCGTCGACTGGTGTTGCCGGGCCCGTCGCGCGGGGCCTTCGGGTCCCGGGTGGACTCACCAATCCGGCCCGCTGGTCCCACCCCAGGCAGAGCAAGTGCCCCGGCGAGGAAGGCTGTCGCCAGCACCGTGCTTATCGACGCACTCATCCCGCCGCCCTCCCGATGATCGCCTGCGACGTAGCGAACCCGGCGCAGACGAGCGCCGTTCCTACCAGCAGCAACAGGCCGCCGAGCCCTCCGCCGGTGAGTAGGGCCACCGGACGGGCACCCATTGCTTGCCCCATGAGGATCCCCGCCAGCGGCAGCACGGACAGGACCACTGCAGTTGCCCGAGGACCCGCCAGCGCCGCCGTAGTAGCGTTGCGGTGCCGCACAGCGTTGTCCAGGCGCGACCGCGCGCTGCCGAGCAGGTCCGCAACGGGAATGCCCAGCTTGGCCGACAAGCCCCACAGGACACCGACATCCCGCAGCTCAGGCAGGGGTGACGCCGCCAGGATCGCCGCACCCGCCCCGCCGCTTCTCGTGTGGGCGGCCACACGGCGCAGCTCGCTGGCAAGGTCTGCTGGAGCGTTGTCGGCGGTCTGCTCGGCGGCCCGTGCGCATGCCTCGGCCACGCTCGATCCAGCGCGTAAGGCTGCGACCAAGTGGCCGAGGTAACCGGCAGCGGCAACGGCACGGTCGTGGTGGGCGCGGCGCCGGCGGGCCGCCACCACCGAGTGGATGGCTGTCGCCCCGGCGACACACACGCTGAGCAGCAGCGTCGCCCGGTCCGTCGCGAGCACTGCGAGCACAGCCACCACACCACCGATCCCCACCAAGGGACGCAAGGCCGCCTGAGTCATCGGGGCGGATCTTTGACCGATGCGCAGTGCAGGACGCGCAGGCGGCACGCACAGGGCCAGGGCGAGCAGCAGCGCAGCCGGCCACGAAATCACTGAGATCACGGCTGCACCCCCAGTTCCGTGCAAAGCTCCCGGTACCCGTCGCGCTGCCCGGCGCGCGAATCCCACACGACCCGCGGCACCACCGGGTTGCCTTCCAGCACACCGATCTGGTGGACAATGCGTCGGCCGTCGCTCTCCCGGCGCATCACGATCACCACATCCACCGCCGCTGCCAGCTGCGAGTGCAGCGCTTCCCGGTCGAGCCCGCCGAGCACCGCCAACGCTTCCAACCGTGCGGGCACCTCATCGATGGAGTTGGCGTGAACAGTCCCCGCACCCCCGTCATGGCCTGTGTTCAGCGCGGCGAGAAGATCGACAACCTCCGCTCCACGGATCTCCCCCACCACGATCCGGTCGGGCCGCATGCGCAGAGCCTGTCGCAGCAGGTCAGCAATGGTGATCTCACCTGCGCCTTCCGTGTTCTTCCCGCGCGAGGTCAGGTTGACCACGTGCGGGTGCGCCGGAGTCAGCTCCACGGTGTCCTCGATCGCGATTATGCGCTCGTGCTGCGCGACCTGCGCCAGCATGGCCGCCAGCAGCGTCGTCTTGCCTGTCCCGGTGCCACCGACAACGAGAAAAGCTTTTCGCTTATCGACGACTCCCCTCAGCACCGCCTCCCTTTCCCCATCCACAGCCCCAGAGGAACGCAGCTGGTCCAACGTGGCCGTCTTGCTGCGCAACACGCGCAGGGAAATGCAGGTGCCGCCCGCGGAGGTGGGGGCGAGGATGGCGTGGAAGCGTAAGACGGTGCCGTCGATACGTGAAAGGTGTCCGTCGGCGTACGGCTTCGCGCTGTCGAGGCGGCACCCGCAACTGGCGGCGAGGCGCGTGGCTAGGCGGCGCACAGCATCGTCGGAACCCAAGCTCATGTCCGCGCGCTCCAGCCCACTGCCGCGGTCGAAGAAGATGTCATCGGGGCCGTTGACGCAGATGTCGGTGACCCCGTCCATGGCGAGCAACGTCTCGAGCGGCCCTGCTCCGGTTGTTTCGTCGCGCAGAGCACGCATGATGTCCAGCACGTCGAGGTCACTGATGACCACTGCCTCTTCACGGATGAGACCCGCGAGTTCAGCCGGTGACGTGAGAGACGGGTCGTCAGCAAGGCGGCGTTGCACGGCGGCGATGATGTCTGCGCGCTCCATTAGCTCGCCGCCTTCAAAATCGTTCGAGCTGCCGCGGTGAGTGATCGCGGCAGGCGCACCGGCAACCCGCCGACTTCGACTGCGCGGACGAGCTTCGGAACGTGCTTGACTTCCGCCACCACCTCCGTGCTGGTCACGTTCTCCATCTCCTCGGCGGTCATTCCGGACCAGCCTCGGTGCCGCAGCACAATGGACACGGGAATGTTCGCGCCCCGGCATTCCGCGGTTATGAGCGCGGTGGCAGCGGCCGCCCGGACCTCTGCCGGCGCAAGGATGAATGCGTGGTCGCACCGGTTGGGCAGCCCGTCTGCAGGCGCGTCAACGACGGTCAGTCCGCCCGTGCCCAGCGCTGTGACGACCCGGTCGAGGTCCCCCGCGGCCACGCGGCTAATCCCCGCCGCTTCGGGCACCACCGTCCGGGCCCCGGTGAGCACCCCGATCCCGTCCTTCGTCACCGGCAGTGCCTGGCGCAGTTGGGACCGCTCCACACTGCCTTGGCCGATGTCGAGGTCACCCCAGCGCGCACCGACAACGTCCTCGACGCCGAGCAACAGGTCGATCCCGCCAGAGTAACGGTGGGCGTCGACGATAACGGGTTGCACCTCCGTCGACGCTGTGCGGGCAACGGCCGCCGCGAAGGTGGACGTTCCCGCACCACCAGCCGCGCCGATGAACGTCAGTACTGTGCCCGTCGTCGCAGTGCGGGCACTGGCAACCCCGGTTGCCGCGCGCAGTGCTAACTTCCCAATCGCTCCGAGGAGGTCAGCAGCCTCCGCCGGCAGCGCGAACGAATCAGTAACGCCCGGTGGAGCCGTGTCGGTTGTACCACCGGTGGTGTCGCTGCGCAGGTGGAACACTCCGTGGCGCTCGGGAAGGCCGGTGAGGGCGGGGAGGTTCTCGTCGTCGATAAGCACGGCGAAGGCGCGGGAGTGGTGGCGGGTGATGTCGGCGGGACTGTGGGCGTCGATCAATGGGCGGCCCGTTGCGGCCGCGAGGTGCGTTGCCTCGGGGTGCACGATCGGGTCGCCGACGGCGATGAGGATGGGTGCTGTGTCGCTGCGCATGGCTTCACTGTGAGCGCTGCCAACCCCCAGCTCAAGCGGTTGCTTTCGGCCCTGTGGACAACCCCCGTTTTCGCGGACGTGTCACCATTTTTCTGTGGATAGATCTGGCGCTTACCGCGCATTGTGCGCACTGCAGTGACCACAACTAAGGGGCCAGGGAACCGGCCGCTGCGGCGACAGCATGGGGTTAAACGACAAAAAGTGTGTCTGGAATCGCCGGTTTCCGGGGCTTAACCACGAGGTTTCAGGAAAATATATGCT
>NZ_JAGPZA010000032.1:0-13566 GCF_024454095.1 Corynebacterium sp. CCUG 69979
CTCAATCGGCATCCAAAAAGGCCAGATCTAACCCCCACGACACGCCGAGCCAGACACACATTTTGTCGTTTAACCCAGCTTCTGTATTGCGGTGCCTGGGCAGAACGAAAAAAGAAGCCGCTGAAATCCAGCGGCTTCTTTCTCAATTTGGTCGGGATAACAGGATTTGAACCTGCGACCTCTTCGTCCCGAACGAAGCGCGCTACCAAGCTGCGCCATATCCCGGTGCACTTAATGAGTACCCGGGGTACTTTAGTCCACCATCCGGCAAGCTCCAAAACGCCTGTTGGTTACGGCTGTTGCGGCCCTGATCTGCGCCTGATTCGAGCGGCGGACGGGGCACTAGTCGTCCCGAGCATCCTCCCGAGCGGTGAGCGTCAACAGCGCCGCAGACGGCCGGCAGAAGATCCGCACGGGGGCGAATTTGGAGGTGCCCAGTCCGTTGGAGACTTCGAGCCACATGTCGCGGCTGCCGTAGCGGTGCAGGCCTGAGGCGCGTTCGCGGTCGATGTCGGCGTTGGTGACAAGGGCGCGTTCGCCGGGCAGGCAAATTTGCCCGCCGTGGGTGTGGCCGGCGAGGACGAGCTGGTAGCCGTCGGCATCGAACTGATCGAGGACCCTCCGGTAGGGCGCGTGGGTGACGCCAAGCGAGAGGTCGGCATCGGGGTTGGGGGCGCCTTCGATGAGGGAGTAGTCGTCGAGGTCGTGGTGGGGGTCGTCGGTACCTGCAATGGCCAGGCGCACATCCCCAACCTTGAATTCGAGGCGTTTGTGGGTGGCGTCCTGCCAGCCGCGCTCGATGAATGCGGCGCGCATGCCCTTCCACGGCAGGTCCACGTAGCTGGGCTCGCGCTTGGCGTCCAGAAGGTATTTGACTGGGTTGACGGGTCGCGGTGCCCAGTAGTCGTTCGTGCCGAAGACGAACACGCCGGGGCGGTTGAGCAGCGGCTCGAGAGCGGCCAGCACGTCAGGCACGGCATGCTCGTCCGAGAGGTTGTCGCCGGTGTTGACCACCAGGTCGGGGTCGAGTGCGTCGAGTGCGGAGACCCACGCGATCTTCGTCTTCTGCCCGGGGATCATGTGCAGGTCGGAGACATGGAGAATGCGCAAGTCATCCACGCCCGGGGGAAGGATGGGCAGCTCGTAGGTTTTCAGGCGGAATTTGGTCAGTTCGCTGTGGCCGAAGGCGAGCGTCGATAAGCCAAGGGCTGTCACCGCGCCGAGCGCTTGTGCGATCTTCTTCATTGGAACAAGGCTACCCTGGCAGCCATGAGTGAATTGAAAGATCAGATCCGCGCCGACCTCAAAGAAGCCATGAAGGCGAAGGAGAAGGAGCGCACGGGTGCGATCCGCATGCTGCTCGCCGCGATCCAGACCGAGGAGACGGAGGGTGCCAAGCACGAGCTTGACGACGCTGCTGTGCTCAAGGTCGTCGCCCGCGAAATCAAGAAGCGCCGCGAGTCGGCGGAGATCTACCAGCAGAATGACCGACAGGACCTCGCCGACGCTGAGCTCGCCGAGGTCGCTGTGCTCGAGGCATACCAGCCCAAGCAGCTCGATGACGACGAGCTCGCAGCGCTTATCGACGAAGCAGTCGCCGACACCGGCGCCACCTCCATGAAAGAGATGGGGCAGGTTATGAAGGCCGCCACCGAGAAGGCTGCTGGCCGCGCCGACGGCAAGCGGCTGTCTGCGGCAGTCAAGGCGCGACTGTCGTAGCCGAAGCGGGCGCTATAGGTCGCCGAACAGGTCCGCAAGATCGTCGGCGAAACGGCCGATTTCGTCTTCGAGGTCGTCGCGGTAGCGGGAGGCTTCGTCGTCATCGTCGCGGCCGCGGTCATCGCGGGTGTCCCTGCGGTTGGGCGGGTTGTTCCGCGCAGGGGAGCCGTCCGAGACGACGAGAGTGACCACAGCGCCTTCGCCTGCGTTTTCTGGAGTGCGGGCCTCGACGACTTCGCCTTCGGGTTTGCCGGTGGCGGTGCCCTTCGTCTCCCGGACCTTGAACCCAGCTGCCTCTAGCTGGGAGCGGGCCTCGGCGGCTTGGAGGCCGACGACGCTGTCGAACAGGTCGTTGCGCGAAGCAGGGTCATACAGCGGGCTCGGGGTGGGGAGCCCAGCTCCTTGCACGCCCGGAATCTGCGTGGCCATCTGGAACCACGAACGGGCCGCCTCCTTACCGCCGAAGAGATCGCCGTAGTTGCACTGGCGGACCGGACCTGAGCACAGCGGGGTGGTCTGGGTGCCGTCGTTGTAGATGTAGGTGGCGGCAGCGAAAGCGTTGTTGAAGCCGAGGAATGCCGAGGACTGGTGCGATTCCGTCGTTCCCGTCTTGGCGGCAACGGGGCCGCTCCAACCGTATGCCGCAGCCGCGTCTTTCGCGGTGCCGCTAATAGTGTCCTGGGCCATGCCGTTGGCCAGGCCGGAGGCGAGCTCGGGGGAGACAGCCTCCTCGCAGTCGGGGCGCTCGATGAACACTTCCTGGCCGAGCCGGTCCTCCACCTTGGCCACCGGGTTAGGCTCGCACCACTTACCGCCGGACGCCAGCGTTGCCCCAACGTTGGACAGCTCCAACGGGTTCACGGCGGTGGGGCCAAGGGTGAAGGCGCCGAGGTTGTTCTGGCGGAAGTAGTCCCCGATGGAATGGTCCTCGTCGAAGCTGCCCGGATCCTCGTAGGAACGCAGCCCCAAGCGCACGGCCATGTCGACGGTCGCTTCCACGCCGACTTCCTCGAGAAGCTCGATGAACGTGGTGTTGGGGGATTTTGCAAGGGCGTCGCGAAGCGTCAGCTCGCTGGGATAGGATCCTGCGTTTTCCACGCAGTACGCGCCAGCCGGACACCCGGTAGCACCGCCGGTTCCCATGCCGTATTTCACGGAACGCTTTGGCACCGGCAGCTTGGCGTCGAGGTTGTATCCCTGCTCCAAGGCTGCTGCGGCGGTGAAGATCTTGAACACAGACCCAGCACCATTGCCCACCATGCTGGACGTCTGCGGTAGGACGGTCTGACTTTCGTCGCCATCCAGGCCATAGGTGCGCGACGAGGTCATGGCCAGGATGTTGCGGGAGTTTTCGCCGGGCTCGATGACATTGATCACCTCGGCGACGCCATGCTGGCCCGGGCTAACTGCACTTGCGGCGGCGTTGTGCGCAATCTCTTGAACTCCCGGGTCCAGCGTGGTCCTAATGGTGTAGCCGCCGCGCTCGAGCTCCTCCATGGGCAGACCCTTGCCGGCGAGGTACTCCAGTGCGTAATCACACAGGAAACCCGCAGAACCAGCAGAGATGCAGCCCTCAGGCAGCAAGGCAGGTTCTTCGAGGACTCCGAGGGGTTCGCCCTTGAAGCGGTCTGCCTCATCTTGCGCGAGGTAGCCGGAGGTGACCATTGCCTGCAGCACCGTGTTGCGGCGCTCCGTGGCCCCTTCGGGGTTGGTGTACGGGTTGAGCATCTCAGCGGACTGCAGCATGCCGACGAGCAGCGCTGACTGCGGGACATTGAGCTCGGCGGCGGGGATGCCGAAGTAGGTGCGCGCGGCGGCCTCAATGCCGTACGCGTGGTTGCCGAAGGGGACGATGTTCATATATCGCGCCAAGATCTCTTCCTTGGGCAGCTGCTTGTCCAGGTCGGACGCCATGCGCATCTCGCGCAACTTGCGCGGAATCGACTGTTCGACGGCGGCTGTTTGCTCTTCGGGATTCTCAGCGTCGACAAGCAAAAGATAGTTCTTCACGTACTGCTGGTTGATTGTGGAGGCACCTTCCTCCACGCCGCCTGCCAGCACGTTCGTGACCATCGCGCGGGCAAAACCCTGCATGTCCACGCCTTCGTGCTCGTAGAAGCGGCGGTCCTCGATGGCGACCAACGCGTCTTTGGCGGCCTGGCTGATCTGCTCCGGCTTCAACTCATAACGGCGCTGGTTGTAGATCCAGGCTATGGGCTCACCGTTCTTATCGGTGATCGTGGTCACGCCGGGGGCGGACCCGTCGGTTAAGTCGGCGAGATTGGACTGCATCGTCTCATCGACGCGAGCGACAGCAGCCCCGCTGATCCCCACGACGGGGGCAAGACACAGCACCACTGCGAGACCCGCGGCAACGACGCCGAGGAGCAGTTTTCCCAGGGAACCTAGTGAAGACACCTTTCATACACTACGGCCTAGACCCCCACAGGGGAATCGGTGCCTACCCCCGCTCGTGTGATCTATTCGACAATAATCCCAGGGGGTGAATACACTTACATTCAGAAAGCGCAATGAACTCGATTGGCTTTCCTAAAGCAGGCAAATACGAATTTGCCAGGGTTATTTCTATGTCCCAAGAAATTGGGGCTATGGGAAGGAGATTTTCGTGACCGCAACGATTCACAATCGCTCGCTTGATAAGCCGGTACTACCCGCTTCCGCACGAACTTCTCCGCCCAAGGTCGATTCTTTTGAGCGCGGCGAGTGGGTCACCCTCGCTGTCTGCCGCGCCGGCGACCCGGATGCCCTCTTCGTTCGCGGTGCTGAACAGCGTAAAGCCGCCGCGATCTGTCGCCGTTGCCCGGTCCAGATGGAATGCCGCGCAGATGCCCTGGACAACAAGGTCGAGTTCGGCGTGTGGGGTGGCCTGACCGAGCGTCAACGCCGGGCCGTGCTGCGTAAGAACCCGCACGTGACTGACTGGGCCGCGCACCTCGCAGCGGGCGAGGAGATCGTCGGGCTGTAACTCCTGACGTCGCTACAGCGATGCCGCATCGTCGCTGCAACGGAGGCGAACAGCTAGAGTGGCGGCATGACTAAATGGGAATACGCCACCGTTCCGCTGCTCACGCACGCCACCAAGCAGATCCTGGACACCTGGGGTGAGGATGGCTGGGAGCTTGTCGCTGTCACGCCCGGCCCGAACCCGGAGAATGTCGTCGCCTACATGAAGCGGGAGCTCTAAGGTGAGTGCCCTTTCGCGTATCAGCGCTTTGGGTCTCCGCCTCCCCGACGTCGCCGCCCCCGTTGCGGCGTACGTGCCCGCAACGCGGGTGGGCAACCAGGTCTGGACCTCGGGCCAGCTGCCGTTCGTTGACGGCGCGCTTCCTGCGACCGGCAAGGTCGGCGCGGAGGTCTCTGCCGAGGATGCCTACGAATACGCCCGGACATGCCTGCTCAATGCTCTCGCCGCGGTCGATGCGGAAGTGGGGCTGGATGCCGTCACGCGCGTGGTGAAGGTGGTTGGCTACGTAGCCTCCGCACCCGACTTCACCGGCCAGCCCGGTGTGATCAACGGGGCATCGGAGTTGATCGGGGAGATTTTCGGCGATGCTGGCGCGCACGTTCGCTCGGCTGTCGGTGTCGCAGTTCTGCCGCTTGACGCCCCAGTGGAGCTCGAGCTCATAGTCGAGGTGGCGTAGGGTGGGAAACATGCAGCATCCTGCTTATAGCCAACTGCGTCCTGTCACCCCGTCTGCCGCTGTCGTGCTGGCGATGAACCCCAGCTACGCAGCACTGGAGGGCACGAACTCGTGGGTTATCCGAGACCCGGAGGATGAGTACAGCATTGTCATCGACCCGGGCCCGGAAGATGAAGGCCACCTCAACGTGCTCCAGTCGTCGGCCGACAAGGTCGCTCTGGTGCTGTTGACGCACCGCCACCACGACCACGCTGACGGCGCTCACCGTTTCCGTCAGCTCACGGGCGCTCCGGTCCGCGCTTTCGACGAGCGTTACTGCAACGGCGGCGAGCCGCTCCAAGACGGTGAAATCATCGCTGTCGACGGCATCACTCCGCGCATCAAGGTCGTGCACACCCCCGGCCACACGGGCGACTCGGTGTGCTTCTACATCTACTCCGGCGACCCGGAGTCCCCGGACTCGACGCTGGAGGGCATTTGCACCGGCGACACGATCGCCGGCCGCCACACCACGATGATCTCGGAGACAGACGGTGACTTGGGTGGATACCTGGATTCCTTGAGCAAGCTCGAGGAAGACGGCGCAGGCATGAAGCTTCTGCCGGGCCACGGCCCGGAAGGCGAGGACCTGTCCGCATTCGCCCGCAAGTACATCGACCGCCGCGAGTACCGCTTGGACCAGATCCGCAAGGTGCGCGCCGAGCGCGGTGCAGATGTGAGCATCAACGAGCTGGTTGATGCAATGTATGACGATGTTGATCCGGTCCTGCGCGGTGCCGCAGAACAGTCCACCCGTGTGGCCCTGCGCTACCTCGAGGGCAAGGAAGCCTAAATAGGCTCACGCGGCGCAAGCCGCCCCGGGAGGCTAGCGCGCGCGGCGGGCGAGGTGCTCCGTGTCCACGATGACGACGGACTTGCCTTCCAGGCGGATCCAGCCGCGCTGCGCGAAGGTGGCCAGCGCCTTGTTCACTGTCTCGCGGGAGGCACCGACAAGCTGGGCGATCTCTTCCTGAGTCAGGTCGTGGTTGACGCGCAGGGTGCTTCCCTCTTGGGTGCCAAAGCGGTTGGCCAACTGAAGCAGCGTCTTGGCCACGCGGCCCGGAACGTCAGTGAAGATGAGGTCCGCCAAGGACGCGTTGGTCCGGCGCAGACGGCGCGCAAGAACGCGCAGCAGCTGCTGAGAAATCTCCGGGTGCTCGTTGATCCATGTCTTGAGCATCTCGGAATCCATCGTGGCTGCTTGGACCTCGGTCACGCACACTGCGGAGGAGGTGCGCGGGCCGGGGTCGAAGATGGACAGCTCGCCGAACATGTCGGACGGCCCCATGACGGACAGCAAGTTCTCGCGGCCGTCGGGGGCGTGGCGGGCAAGCTTCACCTTGCCGTCGATGATGATGTACAGGGTGTCGCCCGGCTCACCTTCGTCGAAGATGGTGGTTCCGCGGGGAAACGTCTCCGTCTGCATGTCACCGATGAGGTTGGTCACTGCAGCGGGGTCCACGCCTTGGAAAATGCCGGCGCGTGCCAGTGTCTCCTGTACGTCGTCCATGTGCGCTCCTTCTACTTGGCGCTTACCCGCGAGCCGTGCGTTCCAGGATGTGGAATCAGTCACCGCGACCCCGGCAGACGCGCCACGTCACACTGTGTGACTCTATCACGCGCACTGGGGCACAGGCGGGCATTCATGCGGGTTTACTTTCTCCCCAAAATGAAAAATGCGCGTTGAGGCCGGTTTTAGGCAGGGTGCACGACAGCGACTTCGAGACGTTCCATGGCCACAACGAACACGGCGAGGAACAGCGGGGCCAAAAGCGCGAAGAGAACACTCATCATGGTTCCCTATCGTAGTTCCTCGGAGGGGAGCCGGTGGTACCCATCGCTATAGTTGTGTGCATGTCCGCCCCAGATGCAGCAGGAAGTCCAGCAGGCTCCGTCACGCCAGTGCGCTTCCGCCGCCCCGGCGCGCACCCCGCGTCAAAAGGCACAGAGACTGAGCTGGGGCGCACCCGTCGCGCAAGACGGATCAACCGCACATTGGCCGCGACCTACCCGGACGCGCACGCGGAGCTGGACTTCACCAATCCGCTCGAGCTGCTCATTGCCACCGTACTCAGTGCGCAAACGACGGACGTGCGCGTCAACTCTGTCACACCGGAGCTGTTTCGGCGCTACCCCGACGCGGCGAGCTACGCGGCGGCCAACGTCGACGAGATCGCAGAGATCATCCGACCGACAGGGTTCTTCCGCGCGAAGGCGGGGCATCTGAAGGGGATCGGGGAGGCGCTCGTCGATAAGCATGGCGGCGACGTGCCTACCGCGATCGAGGATCTGGTGAAGCTGCCCGGCGTTGGCCGCAAGACAGCGCACGTGGTCCGCGGCAATGCGTTCGGGATGCCGGGACTCACCGTGGACACGCATTTTCAGCGCCTGGTGCACCGCATGATGCTTATCGACGCATCTATCACCGATCCTGTCGCCATCGAGCACGCGATTGCCAGCGTGATTGAGAAGCGTGAGTGGACGATGTTTTCACACCGGATCATTTTTCACGGCCGGCGCGTGTGCCATGCCCGCAAACCAGCGTGCGGGGCGTGCCCGGTGGCGTTTGACTGCCCGAGTTTCGGAACGGGCCCTGTTGAGTGGGACGAGGCTGAGAAGTTGGTGACCGGGCCGGAGCGCGAGCACATCCTGGACATGATGGGGCGGGGTGAGAGCGAGTGAAGCGCAGTGTGCTGATCAGCGTGCTCGCCATCCTCGCCGCAACGGCGCTGGTGGTGGTCGGCGCGGTGTCGATGCTGAGGGGGCAGCTGGGCTCGAACAGCGCAGCGCCCGAAGGTGAGGAGGGCGCGGGGGAGCGCAGCACCGTGACCAACACTGTGAGCGAAATAGAAGCCGGCAGCCGACCTGATTGCCCGACCGGGACTGTCGGTGGGGTGGAGCTGCCCTGCTTGGGGGCGACTTCAGCGGACGGGGCTGTGGCCGATGACCAGGTTACGGTGGTCAGTCTATGGGCGTGGTGGTGCGAACCGTGCCGTGAGGAGCTGCCTGCGCTGCAGGAATTCGCGGACGCGCACCCCGGATACAGCGTTGTCGGCGTGCACGCGGACGGGGACGCGCAGGCCGGCGCCGCGCTTCTCGACGAGCTTGGCGTGACCCTTCCGAGCTACCAGGACACCGAGAACCTTTTCGCTGCCCAGCTGAAGCTGCCCCCGGTCGTCCCGGTTCTGGTGGTGTTGCGCGGGCAGGAGACTGCTGGCGTGGTGCCCACGCCGTTTACCGACGCCGATGACATTGCCGCGGCCGTCGAGGAGGTGCTCTAAATGTCTGAGACTCCCGAGATGTTCGCGATGCTGCAGCCGGAGCGTGCGCCCCAGTGGCTGGACCCGCTGACCCACAAGCTGTCCGCGCCGGGCAGTGCCAGCTTGGTCACGAAGATGCAGGGCCACATGCGGTTTGCGTCCCAGAAATCGAAGCGGGCAGCCGTGCTCATGTGCTTCACGGGTGATCCCGAGGCGGCGACGTTGCCGGATGACGCAGAGATCCTCATCACGCACCGCACGCCGTCGTTGCGGAACCACTCCGGCCAAATGGCCTTCCCTGGCGGGAAGGTGGACCGGCAGGACTCCGGCCCGATCGACGCGGCACTGCGTGAGGCCCGGGAGGAAACGGGCCTGCAGCCCGAGCGCGTCGTGCCGCTGGCGGTCCTTGAGACCATCGCAGTGGGCCCATCGGGCAACCCAGTGAACCCCGTGTTGGCGTATGCGCAGGAGCCGGGGGAGGTGTGGTCTGCAAGCCCCAATGAGAATGACGATGTCTTCTTCGTCCCGCTCAGCCACCTCATCAACCCCGACAACCGCTTCCGTGTCGCCCGGTTGGGCTGGTCCGGGCCCGCCTTCGAGCTCCACGGATACGTGGTGTGGGGGTTCACCGCCTCCTTGCTGTCAGTGATGATCCGCGAAGCCGGGTGGGAAGAACCCTGGGAGCACAAGGATGCAGTCGACCTGCGCCATGCCTTGGGCAGGTCACGCAACGGTGAAGGGCACGGTTTCTAGTGACCGCGGCCATCATCGTGGACCTGATCCTTGGTCTTATCTTCATATCGGCTCTTGTCAGCGGTTGGAAGCACGGTGCGTTGTCTGCCGGGCTGGCCGCGGTGGGCATTGTTGCGGGTCTTGTCGTGGGCATCGCGGTGTCAGCCTTCGTGGTGGAGCTAGCGGATCAAAACGGTATTCGCGTGCTCCTACTGCTGGCCACGGTAGTGCTCTTTGTGGGGCTGGGAAACATCGTGGGCACGACCGTCGGTGGCGGACTGCGGGAGCAGATGCGCTCCAAAACGACGCAGCGGTGGGACTCCGCAGTGGGTTCGGTGCTGCAATTGGTTATCACGGTGATCATGGTGTGGCTCATCGCCGTGCCGGTGGCCGTCACCCTCGGCGGTGATCTGGGCAAAGGCGTGCGGGAATCGCGTGTGCTTAGCGCCATCGACACCGCCGCGCCATCATGGGCCAACAAGGTGCCCGAGCAGCTCGCGGCGCTTATCGACGTCACCGGCCTACCCCCCTTAGTCTCACCCTTCCAAGGCGCGAGCGCCGACGTCGAGCCGGTGAACCCGGAAGCGGTCGCCCCGGCCGTCATCGAGGCGGCTCGCCCCGGTGTTGTGCATGTGCTGGGGGATTCGACGAGTTGCAGCCGCCACATGTCCGGCTCCGGCTTCGTTGCGGCACCGGACTACGTGTTCACGAACGCCCACGTTGTGGCAGGCACCGATGACGTAGAGCTAGACACCGTGGTGGGCGTCAAGCAAGCCACCGTGGTCTTCTTCGACCCGGATGTGGACCTTGCCGTGTTGCACGTCCCGAACTTGGGCATCGAGCCGATGCGGACAGCGCCGAAACCAGTGCGCACCGGTGACGATGTCGTAGTCTTGGGCTATCCCGGCACCAACCCGTTCACGGCTTCGCCGGCGCGTGTGCGCGACCGGATCATGGTCGCTGGCCCCGACATCTACGCCACGGGACGCACGGAGCGTGAGGCCTACACCCTGCGCGGCGACGTGCGGCCGGGCAACTCCGGTGGGCCGCTCGTCGCGCCCGACGGTGCCGTGGTCGGGGTCATCTTCGGTACAGCTGTCGACGGCTCAGAGACCGGTTATGCGTTAACGATGGACCAGGTTCAGCGTGTCGTGGGGGAGTATGCGGGGTTGACCGCGGCCGTCGATACGCAACAATGCGTGGCGTGACGCTTACCTGAAAAAGCTCGTCAAAGCGTCGACAAAGCCCAGCGGATTCTCCACGTGGGGCACGTTCTTCGTGTCCGGGATGCTCGTCTGGGTCAGCGGACCGCGGGCGCGGGCAGTGGAGAGTTCGTCGATACGCGTCCACACGTCTTGGGGCGGGTGGATGAGCAGCACAGGAGCGTGGGTTGGCGCGTTGGCGTTGGCTTTGTTCGGCAGCGAGATGAGTTTCGGTGTGAGCATGCGGGAATTGTGAATGATCCCGCGCAGTGCGTTGTGGATGCTGGCGGCCTGCACGCGCAGAGCGAGGGTCTCAGTGAACGCGTCGGACCGGTGGAAACCCGGCTGGGTGTTGATGGTCAGCTCGCTGCGCCACACCTGCGGAATTGCTCCCGCGAACCAGCGCAGGAACCAGCTGGGGAGGCGTCCGATAGCCACGCGGGTGGTCATGTAGATCAACTGCCATGGCCGCCGGCGCATGTAGCTGCGCAGATCGTAGGGGTGGGCTGCCGACACGGCGACGAGACTGTCGACTCGGTGCGGGTAAGCGGCCGAATACACCCAGCTCAACGCCCCTCCAGTGTCATGGCCGACAAGGTGCGCGCGCTCGTGCCCGAGGGCGGTGATCATGCCGTCGATGTCCCCGACGGCCAGCAACGTATCGTCGCCGGGGCGCGACGGGGGCTTGTCCGACATCCCGTAACCGCGCATGTCCACGGCCGCGACGTGGAACCCCTCCTGAGCTAACGGTTCAATCACGTGGCGGAAGTCCAGCCACGCTCCGAATGTGCCGTGAATGAGCAGCACGAGCGGGTCGCGCGGATCACCGGCGACAGCTGCGTGCAAACGAATGCCACGGGTATGCAGCATGACGTGCTCAAACGGGCCGGACAGGGCGACAGTGTTCGGGGAGATGGGTTGTTTCATGGGGGTGCGTCGATAAGCGAAAAGCCCGCGACAATGCGCGGGCTAAACAGCTAAAAATTAAGCGGTACTTAGTCGGTCACCTTGGTGGAGCCGGTGCCCTGCGCGGTGGGGTAGCCAGCCGGAACAGTGGTGCCGGTGCCGTAGGAGGTGTACAGCTCGGAGGTGTCCTTCTCCAGGTTCTTCTGTGCCTGGCCCGGGACGAGGCCCTTGAGCTCGTTGACGGACTGGATGGTCTTCTCCGGCTTCTTCATCGCCTGGAAGCGCTTCACGCCCACCAGGGCGAGGATGCCTGCGGTGATGAGCATGAGCAGGAAGACGATGCCGAAGCCCCATGCGTCATTCGTCCAGATGGCAATCAGCTTGGCCAGGAAGAAGAAAAAGAAGAAGGTGGAGAACAATGCAATCACACCAGCGGCGACGAGCATGCCGCTGCCGATCGCTGCCTTCTTAGCCTCACCGACAACCTCGGTCTTAGCCAGCTCAATCTCGTTTCGGACAAGGCTGGAAACCTGCTCGGTGGCGTTGGACACCAGGGTGCCCAAAGAGTCCGCGCCCGGCTGCGTCACGTCCGTGTCGCGCAGGGGGATGGAATCGATCTTTGCCTTGTAGCTGGTCGATCCGCTGGTGTACATCCCGTCGTTGCTCACTGTTCTAAAACCTTCCTCGGGTGGGCCCCGCCCATTGCAGGCAGATTCTCAACCTTGCTTTGAGCTTTTTCAACCTATCTCAACGGAAGTCTACTGTATATGACATTCCCGCTGAGTGCGTGACGTAGGTAACGCTAGGCCTTAAGCGCTCTTGCGGCGCTGGGCTAGCCACACGCCGAAAGCAGTCAGGGCGGCGACGCTGGCGACCATGCCGGCGCCGATACCGATCTCCTTCGCGCCGGGGGAGGGGAAGAGGGGCTCCGGGTTCTTGAAGCTGCGGATGTCCCACCCGTTTGCTGCCGCATGCTTGCGCAGCCCCCGGTCGGGGTTCACGGCGACGGGGTGGCCGACCATCGCGAGCATGGGGACGTCGGTAAGCGAATCGGAGTACGCGTAGCTGCGCGCAAGGTCATACCCGCGCTCGTCGGCGAGGCGCCGCACCGCATCCGCCTTCGCGTCGCCCTTGAGATAGTGGGTGATCTCACCGGTGAGCTTCCCGTCTTTGACCTCCGCCTGAGTTGCCACAATTGTCTCGATGCCCAACTCTGCCGCGATCGGCTCCACCAGGATGGACGCGGATGCGGACAGGATGACCAGGTCGTGGCCCTGCGCGCGGTGGTAGTCGATGAGTTCCCGGGCCTCGGAGTAAATCGCTGGGGTGACCACGCTCGCCATGGTGTCGGCAACGACGTCGCGCACTTGCTCGACTGGCCAGCCCTTCACCATCGCCGCCATGCGGTCGCGGGTCGCATCCATCTTCGCACTGGAGTGGCCGGAGAACATATACGACGTCTTGGACAGGTAGAGCTCTAACGCCTCCTGGCGTGTGATCAACCCGTTGTCCATGAACCCGCGGCCGAAGGCGTAGGCCGACGAGGTGGCGATGATTGTTTTGTCCAAGTCGAAGAACGCGGCCACGCGCTCACCCGTGCCTTCGCCGACGCGTTGCGGTGACGCTGGTGACGCTGCGGCGCTGTGATCCGGGCCAGTATCTGTCATGCGAATGATTCTACATCCACAAACTGTCCAACTTGCCGCGGAAAACAGCCAGCTCACATGCGTTTGTACGGGGGCTTCGAAATATTTTTCGAACTATCTGAGTTTGGGTCTTGTGCAGAATCGAATTTATATGCCATAATCAGATCTGCACGGCCCCGATATACAGTGTGGCCGGCCCCGGCCCGATCCCCCCCCCTGTGGCCGGGTAAGACGGCCCGCGCACCCCCCGATAGCGCGGGCCGTCTCTTATTCTCTCCGCATGCTGTGGGTTAAACGACAAAATGTGTGTCTGGCTCGGCGTGGGGTTAAACGACAAAATGTGTGTCTGGCTCGGCGTGTCGTGGGGGTTAGATCTGGCCTTTTTGGATGCCGATTGAGT
>NZ_JAGPZA010000033.1:0-6348 GCF_024454095.1 Corynebacterium sp. CCUG 69979
TGGGGAGGACACGACGGCGCTGCTATGGGCGACAGTGGCGGCAACGAGCAAGGCTGAGCGCAAGGACACCTCAGAGTTGCTGACCCGCTTGGCTGTGTTCGCGCCTCGGGTCTACGACGCCGCCGACGCGGCGGGCATGGACGCCAAACCTGTATCGCAAGATGAGCTTGCACAATGGGTCAGCAGCGAGCTCGTAGGCGATGGGGAAGCGGCGGTGTTTCCTCCGCGCGCGAGGGTGATAAGCGACGGTCGCTCGATGTTGGCGGTGGATGATCGTGTGACAGCGACGTTCGAGGTCAGTCACAATCGCGACGAGGATGAGGACACGTTTGACTCGGTAGGGGCACTCGCGGCCCAGCTCAGCGAGTTTTACGACGGTGAGCTATCGGTTCGGGTGTCCGATTGGTCCCGCCCGGCAGAGCGCGCGGGTTTTGCAGATCGCAGAGTAGGCCTTGTGAGCCTGACAGCGCAGGACACCGAGGTTGTCGAGGACGCTGTGCGCGCTCTTTTGGTCAATCTCACGGCCAAGCAGCGCTTGGCAATTCGGAGACTGTGGAATCAACAGGCAATGGGAGCCGGTGCGTCGCTAGGCGTCGGCGTGTTGGGGTGGCAGCGGTTGGAGGTCGCGGCATGACAACAGTGACAGATTTCGAGCGTCTTCACGACGACATTGAAGCGGGCGTTGTTGAGCGCCCGAGCAGGTTGTCGAAGGAGGGCCGAGGATACAGCCGCTGGCTGAAAGAAGAACGCAAGCGCGCTCGCTTGGAAGAGCTAGAAACGCAGTTCCGCACGGGTGTCCCGGTGCGAGGGGAGAAAGCTTTCCGCCGGCCTGGGCCTCATGGGTTTCGCGGTGCGACGGCCGGCACGCAACGGGTGGTGTCTGGTCCACAGGAGTGGCAGACCACGACGAACTTCGGTGCGGGTTTCAACCCGAACGTCGTCGGAGCGCCAGCTCCCATGATCGGGACCCCGCTAGGGGTGCATGTGACCACCGGTGCTGAGGTCGGGTGCGATGCGATGGCGTGGTTCCGGGAAGGAATCATCTCCAACCCGTCGTGCTTTGTACTGTCGTTGCCTGGTCTGGGAAAGTCCACCCTCATCCGCAAGATGCAGATGGGCCATGTCGCCCAGAAGCAGATTCCGATTGTCGCCGGAGACATCAAGGGCGAATATGTGGGCTTTACCCAGCAGGTCGGCGGTCAGGTCATCACGCTCGGGCACGGCATCGGGCATATCAACCCGTTGGATGTGGGCGCTCTGGGCCGCATTATTCCCCAGCTCGAAGCAGCTGGCGAGACAAAGCTCGTCGACCGCGCTAAGGAGCAGGTGCATGGCCGACAGGTAACGATGGTGCAGACACTGCTGGGCTTGGGGCGAGGGGCGCAACCTGCTGACTACGAGGTCATGCTGATCTCGATTGCGCTGCGCGAACTCTACGAGTCCCGCGAGGTGGACTGGCTCAATCCGCCCGTCCTGGCAGATTTGATTGCGCTGCTCGAAAAAGGCACACCAGAGCTACGTCGAAAAGCACGTGCACGCAGCGATGAAGCGTGGGACAGTCGCGTCGACAATTTGATTCTGTCGCTCAACTCTCTGCTCGACGGTCAAACAGGCCAGATCTTCGATGGACAGACAACGAACCCGATCAATGTGGACGCCACGGCGGTGTGCATTGACGTCTCTGCGATTGACAGCGGGGACGAGTCGATGAAGGCCGCTGTGATGATGGCGTGCTGGTCGAACGCTTTCGGTGCTGTAGAAGCCGCGCACCTGCTGGCAGATGCGGGCCTTGGCCCGCAGCGTCTGTTCAGCGTCGTGCTTGATGAGATGTGGCAGGTGCTGTCATCGGCGCCCGGCATGGTGGAGCGTGTGGACGCGTTGACCAGGCTTAACCGTACCGATGCTGCGGCGTTGTACATGATCACGCACACGTTCCAGGACCTGGAGGGCTTGCCCACCGAAGAGGACCGGAAGAAGGCAATGGGCTTCATCGAGCGCGCCGGCATGGTGATCTGCGGAGGGTTGCCGAACTCCGAGCTGGACATTTTGAATTCCCGTTTGAGGTTCACTGACGCTGAGGGCTACATGATCACGAGTTGGTCAACGGGCGCGATTCCCAAGCGCACGCGCACGCGCGGGGCACGGTCCACACCACCTGGTCGTGGCCGGTTCATGATCAAGCCGTCGAAAGACGGCTCGCCCGGTATCCCGGTGCAGACCGTGCTCATGCCCAGTGAGATTGAGCTGCGACTACACGACACGAACGCCCGCTTCGAGGAATTCTTTGAATCGGGGACGGTGACGTAAATGGCGCGCTCGGAGATGGCGCGCAACGTCCATCCGACGAGCGTGCGCGAGGGGTCAATGGCCCAGTTCGTCGAAACCTGGCAGGAATACTCCTCTCCCTCTGCGGCGGCAGCGGCGGTGGCGAAGTCTTGGGGTATTGGGCGCACAACGCTGAGCCAGTGGTTGCGAGACGAGGGGAAATGGCCGCACACACGCGTGTCTGCCAACTTGCGGCTGGCGGCAGAAAACAGAGCCTTACGCAAGGAACTTAACCGGCTGAAAGGAAAGGACGCATGAAGCGGCTTGGGTGTGGCCTGCTGGTGCTTGCCGTTGCTGTGGCGCTGCTCGTCACGGTCATTCTCAGCGGTGGTGATGGGGAACTAGACGACGAGTGCGGGCCAACCAGCGGCAGTGATCAGGGTCCAGTGGCCGGCGGTGTGCCCGACGGAGAGTTCAGCTTGCCCTCACCGGGCACGTCGTATCCGGACAACTTCACCTCTGGGTTCGGCCCGCGCTGGGGGGAACAGCACAACGGCGCAGACATTGCTAATGGACTGGGAACACCGATCTTCGCGTATGCAGACGGGGTGGTCGTGGCCTCTGGACCGGCGAGCGGTTTCGGCCAGTGGATCGTGATTGACCACGACGGATACGGAGAGTTCTTCTCCACCGTGTACGGGCACATGTACGAAGACGGCCTGCGCGTCAAAGTCGGGGATCAGGTCAAAGCAGGCCAGCACATCGCAGATGAAGGCTCCAACGGTTTCAGTACTGGTGCGCATCTGCACTTCGAGGTCTGGCCTGGTGGTCGCCTCAGCGGTGGCCACGCTGTGGACCCGGTGCCGTGGCTGGATAAAGCTGTGCCCCCAGGATCAGCCGGAGACACAGACTCCAAGCCTGACAAAACGGACACGACGACGGACAACAGCGCGGAGCCGAGCGCAACGTCGACCGATACGCCACCGTCGTCGGCTCGCGAGACGGACACTGATGAGCTGCGCGCGGTCCCAGAGGTGTTCAACGAGGACAAGATGCAGGTCGATGCAGTGCGGCTAGGCCGTGCGGTTGCGCAGAGGTTCCCGCAGATCAAGGTGATCGGCGGGTGGCGTCCGTACGACGGATTCGACGATCACCCCAGTGGTACCTCTATCGACATCATGATTGATTCCGCCCATCCTGACCAAGCAGGAGGGGGTGACTTCTCCAAGACCAACGAGGGACGCGAACTCGGTGATGAGATCCGCGACTACATCATGGACAACAAGGAGGAGTTCAACCTCGAATACATCATGTGGCGTCAAAAGGAGTACTACTCAGGCGGGGAAATTCGCGACACTCCAGACCGAGGCAGCCACACAGCAAACCACTACGATCACCTGCACGTGAGAACCACAGGTGGCGGGTTGCCCTCACCGGACCAGAAATACGGTGCCGCGCCTGAGGGCGGCAATGGTTCACGCTCGATGTATCGCACCGACTGCGTGTCATCCCAGGGCGATATCGACGCCGATTTAGGCGGCAAGGGTATTCCACCTGGTATCGAGCGCATGATCCCGATTGCGGCGCGTCAGTGCGACGCGGTGACGGAGCCGTTGCTGGCAGGACTGATGGATCACGAGTCGATCAACTTCACCCCGCGAGCGGTATCGGAAAAGGGCGCGCAGGGATGGGCGCAGTTCATTCCGGAAACCTGGGCAACCTACGGCGCAGAAGTGGATAACGAAACAGGCGAAGTCATCGGTCCGCCAGGATCAGGATCCCCCCACGACGAAGAGGACGCGACGATCGCCTCGGCAAAGTTCTTGTGCACGTTGGACGAGTACCTAGCTCCGGGCATCGAGTCCGGACAGATCAAAGGTGATCGTCAAGAACTCATTCTGGCGGCGTATAACGCAGGCCCAGGGGCAGTGGAGCAGTACGGCGGGGTGCCGCCGTATACGGAGACTCAGAACTACGTCAAGATCGTGCCGGAGACGGCCAAGAAGTACGAGAAGAACGCAGAAAGGTAGAACCGATGAACCGGCAAAACAAGGTTCTCATGATCACTGGCGCTGTGTTGCTTGCAGCGCTTGTGCTGGCGGTGATGTGGGGGGCCGCCCTCGGCGGCTTCAGCAAGCCTGAGCCCGGCGAGGGCGCACCAATGCATAGAGAGCACCCAGCCCCTGAAAACGTCAGCCCGGACATCGCGGCACAAGCAGTACTATCCCAGGGGTTTTCGTGGACGCCCGCGCAGGACGCCTCCGATCTGGACGGCTTTATCAGGTCGGAACTGGTGACAGAGCAGCTGCGCGAATCTCTGCAATCTGCAGCTGAGGTGCAGCCGCCCCAAGCACTCCCCAGGGAGTGGGAGGGATGGGCACGATCAGGTGATGTCGTGCGCGCCGCTGTCACTCCCGATGAGGTCAACGAAACAGGCGGGACTGCCGAGGTGACAGCCACGGTCTCTCAGCGCGTGGTTCATCCCAACCGTGAGACCACACCCCTTGACCCCTTCGAGGTCAGCGCAACACTGGTCCACGACGCCGATGCCGACAAATGGCTTCTCGACGCCTACGAGATCACAAGCGCGAGGTAGGCCCAGACATGATCTATTTACGACACAGTGACGGAAAAACGGTCAACGAGCGGAAGGACAATCGAGATGAGTAGGGCAGGCCGGGACAACCCCCGCGCAGCAGGCAGCGCAGGCATGGACATCCAGACCGTCTTCGGATTGGTCATGCTTGGTGCAGCAGTAGCGGTCTTAGCCAGTGTGCAGATCGGCCAGTGGGCGCAGTCGCGCGTAGCCGGCGGTGAGCCGGTGCCCAAAAACCCCTTTGTCACCATCGGCCAAGTCATCGGCGGATCTCGTGGATGGTCGACCGCGGCGACAGTCTCGGTGGCTGCAACCTGGGCCGTGGGTCTGCTGTTGGCGCTGGCCGTGACGATGCTGATCCGCAAGGTGCGCACGCCGAAAACGCGTGTCGATTCAGCCTCGAAGTACCTGGCAAGCAAAAAGGACGTCACCAGCTTCAGCCGCAAGAGCGCGCAGGCACTAGCCGAGGGGTGGCTCCCCTCAGAAGACATGGCCAAGGACTACCCTGGCCTGATGTTCGGGCGTGTACCAGGCACGAAACAGGGTCTGTGGTCGACGTGGGAGGACTTGTACCTGGTCATCTTCGGCCCGCGCATGGGTAAAACGACCTCGCAGGTCATTCCAGCAATTGTCGACGCACCGGGCCACGTGGTCACGACATCGAATAAACGCGACATTGTCGACGATACGATCACACTCACCTCAGCGCGCGGACAAGTCTGGGTGTTCGACCCGCAGCGCATCGCTGCCGGGTTCGAACAAGAGCCGTGGTACTTCGATCCGCTCGATCTGGTGCGACGAGTCCCCGAAACGATGGACTCCGCATCGGTGCGGCTGGCCGACATCTTCAAAACAGCCGCGCGCGGCGCCGCCGACAGCGGTGGAGACGCCTACTTCACCGAGGGCGGCAAGGAACTGCTAGGCCGGTTCTTTCTCGCAGCCGCGCTCGATGATCGACCCATCGGAGACGTGTACCTATGGGTCAACGACGACGCCGACCGAACACCGGTGACGATCCTCGAACAGTACCCCGAGTGGTCACAACAAGCAGAAGCCTTAACCGCGACCTATCAGATCACCGAAAAGACCCGTTCAGGCCTGTTTTCCCAGGCTGCACAGATGGCGACCCCACTGGGTCGACGTGAAGCGTTGAAATGGGTGACACCACAACCCGGTGCGCGCAAGTTCGACGCGAGAGCCTTTGTCCGCAGCAGCGGCCACGACACGATGTACATCCTGTCGAAAGAAGGGGCAGACAACGCCGCGGCGTTGACCACCGCGCTCACGGCGACGATCATGACCGAAGCGGAAACCTACGGCGAGGAAAACGGCGGGCGCTTGCCCGTGCCGCTCGTCGCCGCGCTCGATGAAGCCGCCAACGTCGTGCGGTGGCCGGAACTGCCCTCGCTGTACTCGCACTACGGCTCTCGCGGCATCATCTTGATGACGATCTTGCAGTCCTATGCCCAAGGAGCGGAGGTGTGGGG
>NZ_JAGPZA010000034.1:0-5411 GCF_024454095.1 Corynebacterium sp. CCUG 69979
GAAGAAGCAACAAAAAATATATTTCCAATCAGTCACACACGACCAACCAGCACAGTGACACCCCATCAATAGGTTCAAGCACCACCGACCAGCACACACCACACACAAACACGTGCAGGCATCAAAAAGGTCGCACACAACCAACCAAAAAACATTGGCACACTATCGAGTTCTCACACAACACACGCACGCTCTTCGGGAACTTTTGTTCTTTGCTCCGTCCGAAGCGGCTTGATCGACTTTACTGGAGACCAACACTCCGTGTCAATTCCGTTGTAAGTTCGATTTGTTTTCGTCATTACGTTCCGTTTACCAGTTGGTAACGTCTCGCAGCGACGGAACAACACAATAACTCCAAAGCTCCGAAGAACGCAAATATTTGTTAGAACCGGTTGTTTACCTGCATAAACGGGCGCCTAAACCGTGTATTAACTGGGCGCTCAACCGCTGAAATGCGCGCCACATGCTTCCAGCTTCTAAAAGTAGGCGGCTACCGGCCCACGCGAGGTGTTGATCACGTCGATGGATGTGCCGAAGATCGAGGACAACAGGTCGGAGCGAACGACATCCTTGGGAGGACCGAATTCTACGATCTGGCCGTCTTTGACCGCGCAGATGTAATCGGCGTAGCGGGCCGCGAAGTTGATGTCGTGCAGAACGACGATGATGGTCCTACCCAGGTTCTCTGCGGCATCATGCAGGTGGCGCATCATGTCCACCGAGTGGGAGATGTCGAGGTTGTTGAGGGGTTCGTCGAGAAGCACATAGTCCGTCTCTTGCGCGAGAACCATGGCGACGTATGCACGCTGACGCTGGCCGCCGGACAACTGGTCCAGGTACCGCCCCTCGAGCCCGCGCAGACCAAGGAAGTCGATGTAGCGCGAGATGATCTCCTCGTCTTCGGCGGTCAGGCGCCCCTTGCTGTAGGGGAAACGGCCGAATCCGACGAGTTGGCGCACAGTGAGCTTGGTGACAAAGTTGTTCTCCTGGCGCAGGATCGACAATTCCTTGGCGAGTTCCTTGCTCTTCACGGCGGAGATGTCGTGGCCTGCCACAGTGACGGTGCCGGAGTCCTGCTCCAGAAGCCGGCCAATGATGGTGAGCAACGTGGACTTGCCCGCGCCGTTCGGTCCGATGAGGGCGGTCATGCCGCCAGCGGGAATTTCTAGGTCGATCGGCCCGATCTCTGTTTCTTGGCCGTACGTTTTCTCGACCGAGGACAGCTTGATCACAGCGACCCCTTTCTCAGAATCACAGCGAGGAACACGACGCCGCCGACGAGTTCAATGATGATGGACACGATGCCCTGGGCGTAGAAAATGTGGTTCATCACGAAGTACGCCCCGGTCATGACGACGAATCCGATGAGCGCAGCCATCGGGAAGATGTACCGGTGATCGTAGGTGTCCGCGAACTGGTACGCCAAAGTGGCCACGAGGAATCCGAGGAACGTCATCGGCCCGACCAGCGCTGTCGAAACTGCCATGAGCAGGCTGACGAGCACCAGCACATAGATTGCGTGGCCACGGTGGTTCACACCGAGGTTGATGGCGGGGTCACACCCCAGCGCCAAGACGTTGAGAACTCGCGAGTGCACCAGCAGCAACAGCGCCCCGCCGAGCGCCAACGGGATGGCCGCCGGAAAGTACTCCGGGTCAGCGTTATTCACGGATCCGAACAACCGCGCTGTGAGCACGTCGAATTCGCTTGGGGTCAGCATGCGCTGCATGAATGTGGACAAGCTCGCGAGTCCGCCGCCCATGACCACACCGACGAGCAGCATTGCGTGCATGTTGTTCTTGCCGGTCAGCAACCATGAATAGAGCAACAGCGAAAACCCGACCATGACCACGAGCTGCAGCACGAACATCTCTACCGTGCGCGCGTTGGTCAAACCCACCGCGCCGAAGAAGTAGACGGTGGACGTGTGAATAGCCACGTAGAGGGCCTCAAAACCCATGATTGACGGCGTGATGATGCGATTGCCGGTCACCGTGTGAAACGACACTGTTGCCGTCGCCTGGCATATCGCCACCAGCGCCATGACCAGGACGGAGTTCGCGCGGCGCTCCGCAATGAGCCAGTACCCCCGCGTGCCCACGTCCATCGGGTTCTCGTACGCGAGCAGCCCCCACGTCAGACTGGCGGCGAGCACCAGCAGACACACGATGACGATCCAGTAACGCCGTTTGCTTGTCGACGACTGAAACGCCCCCACATGCCTCGCCCGAGCTGCAGTTGTTTCCTTTGTTCCTGCCGTCATGACCGCTCCTGCCTGATGATCAACACCACGAACACGACTGCACCGACGACGCCGAGGATGACCGAGACGGGCATCTCGAACGGCGCGATGATGGTCCGGCCGATGATGTCGCACACCGTCACCACGGCGATGCCGAGCAGGCACACCCAGGGAAGGTTGGAGCGCAAATCATCGCCCCGGAACATGGACACCAGATTGGGCACGATCAAACCGATAAACGGCAGCATGCCTACTACGACTGTGACCACGCCTGAGGCGATGGCGACCAGACCGACGCCGAGCAGCACAACCCGCTCGTAGTTCAAGCCGACATTCGTGGCGATGTCTTTACCCAGGCCAGCCACAGTGAGCCGGTCAGCGAAGACGAACACGAGGACAACGACAATGGCAACGACCCACAGCACTTCATACTGCCCGCGGATCACCGACGTGTAGGAGCCGGCGAACCAAATGCCCAGCGACTGGAGCATGTCGGTCTGCATGGCGAAAAACGTGGAGATAGAACTGACCACCGCCCCGAGCATGATCCCGATGATCGGCACAATCAGCGAGGATTTCAGCGCCACCCGGCGCAGGAATCCAAAGAACACCATGGTGCCCACGAAGGCGAACACCACTGCGACGACCATGCGCACAGTCAGCGAAGGGTTCGGGATGAAGTAAAGCGCCACCAACAGGCCGAGCCCGGCCCACTCTGTTGTACCGGTCGTAGTGGGTTCGACGAACCTGTTCTGGGTAAGCAGCTGCATCACCATGCCGCTCATGGCCATCGCCATCCCTGACAGCACGAGTGCGATGGTGCGTGGGACGCGGGTAGTCCAGAACATGTCGGCGCCGTCGTCGTTGCCGAGGATGTCGTACTGTCCCACCACCAACGAGACGGCGAGCAACCCGGCAACAACGGCGATACCCGCCAGCAGCTTCCATTCGGCGAGCGGCGGGCGGGTCTTCGCGGATAAGCGATGCGGCACTAAGCGCCAGCCTCCCACTGATCGGCAAGAACGTTGAAAATCTCGGTGTAGGTCAGGATCGATTCGTTAGTGTACGTGTCCGCAGGAGCAATGTAGATGTTGCCCTCCTTCACAGCGGTGACGTTGCCCAGAGCCTGGCTCTCATCCAGGACCTGCTGGGCGGGAGCGGAGTCCTCGGTGCGCACGCCGGCGTCGCGGTCGAGCACAAGCATCCAGTCCGGGTTCGCCTGGGCGATAGCCTCCACGGAGATGTCGTCGCCCTGGTGGTCATCACTGCCGTCCTCGATTTCCAGAGCAGGGGTCAGCCCGAGCAGGTCGAACAGCGGACCCCAGGTACGACCGACCTTCGGAGCGACGTAGCCGATCTCACCGCCGGAGACATTGACGGCCATGACCTTCCACTCATCGTTGTAAGCCTTCTTCGCGCGGTCGAGCGCAGAGGTGAAGTCATCCGCCATCTTCTTGGCTTCTTCTTCGCGGTCGAAGATCTTGCCCAGGGCGTCGACCTGGCGCAGGAGCTCCTTGTCCAACGGCTCGCCCTCGCGCGGCTCGAGGTCGATGAGGACTGCATCCGGAACCAGCTTCTCAATCTCCTCGTTGTATTCGGAGAAACGCTGGCCGGAAACAATCACCTGCGGCTCAGCAGCGACGATCGCCTCCAGATTCGGCTCGCGGTGGTTACCAATGTCAATGATGTCGTCGTTGTCCGCGATGCCCGGAATGGTCTCCGGCACGAGCGCGCGGGCGGCGGCGACGGGCTGGATGCCCCACTCGTCGAGGATCTCGAAGCTGCGGTTGTCCAGGGCGACGACGGAAGACGGGTTGACCGGAACCTCCTTGGATCCCTCGTTGTCCTCGATGGTGACCGTGTCGGAGGCACCGTCTCCCTCAGCACCGTTGTCGGAGGAACCGGCGTCTGCCTGGGTGGTTTCAGCCGAATCGCCGGCAGAGTCATCCGCGTTGCCAGCGCAGCCGGCGAGGGTCAGTGAGGCAGCAGTCACGATGGCAACGAGCCGGGAAACACGTTTCATAGGAGATCCTCCATACATAGAAAGTTGGTAAGCTTTGCCTAACCTAGCACATGACCCCTAGGGGTCAATACCCCTCCCCCAACATCACACTTCCTAACCGCTGATTGACCAGTGGTCGGCCAACTCATTGAGGATGAGGATGTACGTGCTTGCCCCTGCCACCTCTGGGACGTCAAACGGGCCGACGTAGATGTTCACGTTCTCAACCGCCGGAGTTTCCGCAAGCTCTTTATCATCCAGAAGCAGCTTCAACGCCGGTACATAGTCGGACGAGCGCATATCCGGTTCACGCTCCTCGACGAGAATGACGTCTGGCTCTTCGTTCAGCTCCACTGGTTTAAGGCCCACCATGTCCATCACGGGACCCCACAGCTTCCCACCGTCTGCAGGAAGGGGCTCGGCAGCTTCACCACTGGCTTCCACAGCCGTCGCCGACCAGTCTTCCCCGACCGCGTTGCGGGCCCGCTCGAGAGCGTCGGAGAAGTCGCTGTCCATCTGCTCCGCTTCTTCTTCTTTGTCGAAGATGACGCCCAGAACCTGCACTTGACGCACCATTTCCCAATCCAGCGGCGGATCGGGGCGCGGAGTGAGATCCACCACCGGCGCTCCCGCGACATCTTGGAGCTCGGAGGCGCTGTGGGACGTTTCTGCGCCGACCAGAACCATATCCGGTTCGGCATCTGCAGCCTCTTCGGGGCTGGTCGCGACAATTGCGTCGATACCGAGATCTTTCAACAGCGCCGCCATGCGTGGGTCGAATACCACCACCCGCTCCGGTTTGAACGGCACAGTTTTCGCGCCCTCGTTGTCGACGACGTCCACTGTGTCCCCCGCCCACTCGCCACCCGCGTGACTTTCAGTGGACTCAGGGGCACCGGCGGTGGCTTCCTCCCCGGCCGGCACGCACGCCCCCAGAACCACGGTCAACGTGGCGCACGCTGCGAGGCAGCCCAGCTTCTTCGACATCGTCTTCGCGGTGGTCATAGCGCGCCCAAGTCTACGCGACGGGGTAAAACGCAAGCGGCCCCGGTCCTTGATCAGAACCGGGGCCGCTTGTTGTGGAGATGGCGGTGTCTGAAGTCATGACATAGTTGACACGGCGTGCCTGGGACAGCATTCCTGATGGTTGACAGGTCAGTCGCGACA
>NZ_JAGPZA010000035.1:0-3842 GCF_024454095.1 Corynebacterium sp. CCUG 69979
GAGCTGACAACGATCTGGCGCGTGCCCTACGTCGCAGGCCTGCGGACCGCCGACCTCTATGACCTTGCAGTGTGGGAACCGTCGAAGTCCGCCGAAGAAGGCTCCCGCCGCCGAACGCGAAGCAAAAAGCAGCCCGTGACCGAGGAAGTTCCAGAATCGCTCGCGGCCATCGGTCGGAGCATTTTCAACAAGGCATACACCACTTTCAAAGAACAGGAAGAACAATGAGCATCACAGCAATGGCAACCCAGAAGGCGTACATGATCCTGGCCCAAACCCCCGGTCAGAACATCCAACCGCAGGCACCCACGGAGTTTGCCCAGAAATTTGATCGTCTGCTGAATCTGGCCATGTACATCGGCATCGGCGTGGCCATCATTGGCGTGATCGTCGCCGGTGCCTCGATGGTGCTTTCCCGCCAGCAGGGAACTAGCGAAGAAGCCACGTCGATGGGTCTGCGAATTGGCTTTGGCTCGATGATCATCGGCGGTGCCGGTGCGATTGTCGCGGCGATGCTATGACCCGTTGGATGGCGCAGCAGCCCCCAACGAGCACATGGATGCCACCAGATGCAGTGATGTCGGAAGTGTGGTCGTGGCTGAACCTGATGATGTACATCACGCTCGGTCTATCGGTGATCGCGGTGATCGCCTTTGGCACCCTCCTAGCACTGGATAAAGACCGGGGTGAAGTCAGAACGACGTCTCCCTATGTGCGGGGACTAGAGATCGCACTGGGCGTCATGGTGATCTCCGGAGCGAAGCCGCTAGCAACCTGGATGATCTCCTAGCTCGGACAAATTGAAAGGCAATCAAAACGATGATGATGAACCGCTTGGCCCAGGCCATTGCGGCCTTGATGATCGGCGCGACCGCGACGTCGCTCGCGGCATGCTCGTCAGATGACAGATCAGGGGAATCAGAACACAGCGAGGTGGCCGTCGATGTGAAATCAGCGCCGGCAAACACCGTGTGGGTGGAGGGGCCAGCAGGCTTGTCGTATCCCGTCAGCGACACCGCAGGACCGCATGAAAACGGCCCGGTGCCGTCGGGGTTCGAGGCATCGCCCCAAGGGGCGGTCGTAGCAGCAATTACCACCCAGGTATTCCTGTCCGGCGCAGATGACGAATTGTGGCCGGAAGTACCCAAAACGCTTGTCGAACCAGGCGAGGGCCGCAACCAGTGGTCTCAAGCCCGCGCTTTGATGAGTGTCAGCGATGAACGCATTGAAAACCCGCCGAAGTTCCGGGGATTCAAAGTGAACGACTACAGCGACAACGCTGCTGTTGTCTCTCTTGCAGCCGAATACACCAACGGAATGATCGCCACGTTGCCCGTGCAGCTGTCCCGCAACTCCGGGGACTGGCGCGTTGTGCTCCCGAACCAAGAGCAAGCGCCAGATCTGACGGAGATCACCGAAGAAGACCTTGCCGCAGAGTTCACTCTCTTCGGCCCAGAGGAGGCCTAAACCATGACGAAACACACTCGCACCAGAGCAGTCGTTGCTCTCGCCGTAAGCGCAGCGCTCACACTCGCCGGGTGCAGCAAGAACGAAGAAGAACAGCAACAGGCACAAGAAACATCCAGCACAACAACGGCTGCACCCTCAACCCGAAACGAACAAAACAGAGAAGAAGACGTTACCCCGGGTGCACGCATCGGAGTTGACCAGCGCAGCTGGCCAGACCCGTTCGGCATGTTTGACGATTCGGCGCATAGCGAGCCGGGGGAGTGGTCGGTTGATTACCTCTACCAGCGACCAGTATGGACACCGGTGAATTTTGAGGGAGATCTGCCGCCAAAAAGTGAGCTAGTGGACGGCGGCTTCGAGCAATGCGCCGAGGGAAATGTAACGCTGGCCGGAGAGACGCAGCAGCAATACGTCTACGGACGTTACCTTGCAGTGAACAACGAAGCAGGGCCGTCCCGAATGGAAAATGGGGTGCCCGCAGGGTTCGCACATTCGCCCCAAGGCGCGGTGATGCTGGCCCTTAATGCGTCCGCCTATGGCGCACCTGGTGGCGGAGATGAGGTAGGAGATGCAGTTGATGATGCGTGGTGGTCTACCTATGAGCCACTTCAGAAGAAGAAGTCGGCTGCGGCAGACTACGACCGCTCCAGCCGCCGCGTGGATCTAGCACCGCCTGCCGGATTCTATAACGTCGTTGAATGTTCCGAGGACGTTGTGGTCGTAGAAATCGGCATGGACTTCACTGTCTCGGGTGGCGAAGCCATTTCCACGACTATTCCGATCTACTGGAAAGACGGTAAATGGGTACCGGATGTGACCGGGACCGCTGGCACGCGGTTCGACAAAGGCGGGACGTTTGACCCTGAGAACCCCGCACCTTTCAAGGAGGTGCGGTACGAGTGAGTCAACGAGACATGAATTCATGGGTTCACAGAGTTGTGGCGGTTGCGTTCGCGATGGTTGTGCTGATGCTCAGTGCAGCAGTGCCCGCCATGGCCCAGGACGAAAATACAGAAGATAAGAATTGGATGCAACGCGGTCAGGAAGAGTGTGTTGCAGCAACCGACGCCACCGGCATCCTTCAAGACCTGCTGGATGAGGGCACGATCTCGCAGGACGAGTACAACGACGCGGTTGTTTCTGCCACCGGAATGACCATTGGTGTCAAGGATGAGGGCGTTGAAAAGATCAAGGAGAAACACTCCGAGCGGTGGAAGGAAATAGAGAAGGAAATATCCGAGAACCGTGGTTTTTGGCAGCGGAGGGGCGATAATCTCAAAAGCGCTCTCTGCTGGGCAGTCTCGCCAGTAAACGCTGGAATTGAAGCCGTGAACAACTCTCCGTTCTGGGGTGATCCTATTGGCAAGTTTGTGAAGTCGGTGATGGAGGGCAATACCGAAGCGCTGGCGGCCACTATGACGTTCTGGATGAATTTCTCGACAACCAGCGTCGATGTGTCGGCGAACACGCAAGGTGTGAAGAACATCGTCATGGGTGTGTCTGGGTTTGCTCTGATCGCAAGCTTTATCTACGGCGGGTGGAGGATCGCTTCTTCGCGGCGGGTTGGATTGCAGGAGGGGGTGAGTGAACTCAACGACAACATGTTGCGTTGGCTGATTTTCAGTATCGCGGTGCCTGCCATGGTGCCGGGGGCGATGGTGGCCAGCGACGCCCTCGCGGACGCGATCATGGAGCAGTTCGGCAGTACAGAGACACTGATTAATCTCGGTGGTATCGAAGACGAGGTCTATGGTCCGATTCTCACTCTCATTTTGAGTTTTGTCGTACTTGCCGGCTCTCTGGTGCAGATGCTTGCGTTGGTGACTCGCGTGCTTCTTGCCCCCATCGCGGCAGGGCTTACTCCATTGTTCGCTGCTCTATCGTTCTCCAGCGCAGGTCGACAGGGACTTAATCACCTGGTTGCGTTCCTGATCTCGATTATCGCGTTCAAGCCTGTTTCGGCACTGCTGTATTCGGTGGTGCTGTGGAATGTGTCGGGAACCGAGGATATTAGCGGCACACAGGTGATTATTAACGCCTTGATGATCGGTATCGCAGGGTTCTCGGCTCCGGCGCTTGTGCGTGCTGTTGTTCCCGCTGTTGCTCAGGCTGGCGGTGGTGGTGCTGCGCCGATGCTAGGTGGAGCTGCCGGTGCGATGGCCGGTGGTCTGGGTATGGCTGGCGCGGTTCTTCGGGGCAGTGGCTCGGCAGTTGGAGCACTCGGCAAGGCCGGTGCGAGCGGCGCACAAGGTGGTGGAAAGTCACTGGGTAGCAGCAGCGGCGGCGGCGAGAGCGCTGCTGGGTCTGGTGTGAAGGGTCCGGTCGGCCCGCGCGGGGGCGGAGGAGCATCGGCGGACGGTGGTCCACGCGGC
>NZ_JAGPZA010000036.1:0-2082 GCF_024454095.1 Corynebacterium sp. CCUG 69979
CCACGCAAACAGGTGGCGGCGGTGCACGCGGTGCCGCACAAACAGGTGGCTCACGAGGGGCGACGACCGGTAGTCGCGGTCGAGGTGGTGCTGCACAGAAAGCAGCAGCGACGGGCCGCGCAGTGGCCCGAGGAACAGGTGCAGCGGGCCGCGCAATGGCGCGCGGGACAGGAAGCGCTCTATCGGCGGTCGGCACGGCATCTACCGCAGCAGGCGGCGCCCTGCGGCAGGGCAGCGGGGCGGCGTACCGCTCACAACAACTCTTTGACGATTCCATCGGTGTAGTAGGCAACTACGCCGGGCAGGCACACAGGTAAGGGAAGGAGCACAGCATGGCAGAACGTGACAAGGAAGTCGAGGTTCCGCAGTACTCGCTCGGCCAGCCCCCGCGCCGTACAGGGTTGGGCGGGTTGTCGATGCTCACCACATCGGTGATCGCTGCCGGGTTCATGATCTTCCTTCTCGCCCAGTTGGCTGGTTTAGGCCTGCAGGTCGGGCTGGTTGTGCTGCTCGTGACGGCATTGATTGCAGCGGTTGTGACGCTGGAATGGGGCAACCGCTCGCTAGCGAAGATGGGGCGGATGGCTTTTCAGCACACCACCCGGCGTCGAAGTGGAGAGGATGTGTACCTGTCCGGCGAGCTGTCGAAGGTGCCAGGCGGGTTCCACCGTCTGCCCGGTGGACTCGCCCGCACCTACCTGGTCGGCGGGATCGATTCTGATCACCAGCCTTTCGCTGCGATTGTCGATGCGCCGGCGCGAACGGTCACGGTGCTCTTTGACTGTCAGATGACAGGACAGACCCCGATGACGCAGGAAGAGCGCAATATGAAGACTGCGGAATGGGCGCGTTGGCTGGCGATGCTGTCGTTGTCTGGCGATGTAGAGCATGTCGCCACCGTTATTGCGGTGCGTCCGGGCACCGGGCAGTTGGTGGCCCAAGAGGTCAGTTCCATCGTGGGGGAGGATATTCCCCCGATCGCGGCGCGCGTAATGCAAGAAGCTGGAGAAACGTTGTCTATCGGGGTGCCGGAGATTGTCTCGCATATCGCCGTGACATTTCATGTCGATGGTGAAGCGTTGAAGGACAATGCCTTCCTTGACACCATGGCAACCCGGTTGCCGGGTTTGTACCGGCAGCTGGGTTGGGCAGGGATCATCGCATCCCCGATGGACGCCGACGACACGATTGCGCGGGTCCATCAGTTCTATAATCCGCCGACCGAGCCGGACTTTGAAGAACTCAGTGTGATGGGCATCTCTCACGGCATGGACTGGGAAGATGCTGGACCTGGGTACGCGCGGGTGGGCACCCAGACCTATGAGCATGAGGGCTGTACGTCGGTGACATGGGAAATGCGGGATGCGCCGCGCGCGACATTTGAAGATGGCCTGCTTACAGGCCTGCTTGCTCCGCACGAGCGGATCGAGCGTAAGCGTGTAGCGCTGGTGTACCGACCATTCGAGGCAGGCAAAGGTGTCAGTCGGGTGGAGGGTGAGCACCGTGACGCAATGGTGGCGGCCAACAGTTCAAAGTCGATCCGGTCTGCTAATGCCGAGTTGCGTCTAGAGCACACCGAAGCAGCACGTCGAGCGCAGGCACGCGGCGCACAGTTGGGAAAGTATTCGCTGTTCGTCACCGCGACGGTCACCGATGAAAACGATCTAGACCGGGTCGAGCATGACGTGGTGCAGCTCGGTTCGGGGGCAAGTGTGCGTCTGCACAAGATGGCGCGCCAGCAAGATACGGGCTTTGTGACCACCTGTGGGGTGGGGCAAGTGCCGTGGCAGAACGAGACGACGGAACTGATCTAGGGAATAACCATGGGACGAATCTTCAGACGCCGCAACACGCCCGTCGAGGGGATTGCTCACCCGGCTGTGGCCGGTATGCGGCTTGGAAGTGAGCGCGACGCGCGCGGGTTCCGGCTGGGAGTAGTCCTCCCAGGTCATGCAGGCGAAGCCACGCTGGCAGTTCGGTTGACGAACGCGGCAGCCCTCACGACTGAAGCGGTGGCGCAGTGGAGAACAGAGGTACATGCCGATGAATCGGTGGTAGCAACCTGTGCCGCACAGCGGTTCA
>NZ_JAGPZA010000037.1:0-1896 GCF_024454095.1 Corynebacterium sp. CCUG 69979
ACCTTATTCAAGCCCGATTTACACAGCCTGATCAGCAGATACACTGAAAATCAGACACACATTCTGCTACTTAACCCTACAAAAGGCTGGGTGCGGAATGCGCGCAAAGAAAAACAGGCCGGGAGCAACTCCCAGCCTGTCGTAGTGTGCGCCACCAGGGACTCGAACCCCGAACCCGCTGATTAAGAGTCAGCTGCTCTGCCAGTTGAGCTAGTGGCGCGTTGGCCGTTACGGCAACGAAGAGAAAATATAGCAGTTAGGTCTGCGCAGAGTGAAATCGCCAGGTCACTGCCGAAAAGCGGGGAGGTGGTGGAAAGGGTGAGGGAGCCCTGTTTTCGCTGGCCGTTGAACAGAGGGTAACGGTGCGATAACGCGACGGTACACGGTTAATATCAGCTTGGTGGCAGGTTGGTGGAAGGCCCGTGATGCAACTGGAATTCGTGTGTCGGCCACCTATATTGTGAGTAGTTGTTGCGACGGGGCCTTGTGAGTGCATGGCACCTGTTTGGGACTTGAATAAGGGTTGTGTGTTTCGAGGATGAGTAAGAGCTGGGGTTCGCGTTTTAAGCGCGTGGCAGCTGCAGGCGTGGCATTGATCATCGCGGGTTCGGCGCTGGCGGCGTGCACCATCGAGCAGGATGGGAACGCAGCGGAGAATTCAGAGGCGACAGAGACGACGGAAGAGGTCAAGGATGACCCCGCAGAGATCTCTGTCGAAGACGGTGCCGAGGACGTGGAACCGGTTGTCCCAGTCACCGTGACCGCCCCCGCCGGTCTTGAGAAGGTCACCATGACCAACGAAGACGGCAAAGAGGTTGAAGCCGAGCTCAACGACGACAAGACGGAGTGGACCACGGCAGAGCCGCTGGGGTACAGCCGCGAGTACACCGTCGAAGCCACCACGGAATCCGGCAAGACCTCGACGGCGACGTTTTCGACGGTGACTCCGTCGGCGCAGTCGACCGCTTCCCTGAGCCCGCAGGAAGGCGAAGAGGTTGGCGTCGGCCAGGCGATCTCGTTCTACTTCGACATCGCTCCTAGCGACAAGCAGGCCGTTGAGGACGCGATCACTGTCGAAACATCCAATGACACCGAGGGTGGATTCATCTGGCTGGACGCCAACCAGCTGCGCTGGCGCCCGGTGGAGTACTGGGAGCCCGGCACCGAGGTGACCGTCAAGGCAGATTTCTACGGCCGCGACTTGGGCGACGGCATCTATGGCGCTGAGGACACAGAGACCTCTTTCACCGTCGGCGATGAGTTCCGCACGGTGGTGAACAACTACGGCAAGACGCTGACCGTGTTCAAGAACAGCGAAGAGATCAAGTCGTTCCCGGTCTCCCTCGGTGAGGACGGGGCATTTGATACCCCGAACGGCACCTATGTCGTGGGCGACCAGCACGACCACTTGGTCATGGATTCCCGCACGTACGGCCTGGCCCTGGAAAACGGTGGTTACGTCACCCCGGTTGACTACGCGACGCAGCTGTCCTACTCGGGCATCTACGTTCACTCCGCGCCGTGGGCAATCTGGGCGCTGGGTAAGCACAACCAGTCGCACGGCTGCATCAACGCGCGCCCTGACGATGCCCTGTGGTTTTTGCAAAACACCAAGCGCGGCGACCCGGTGGAAATCATTAACACCGGCGGCGAAACGCTGAGCCCGTACGACGGCCTGGGCTACTGGAACATCGAGCTTGAGCCGGGCCAATCCGTCAAGGCAGGCGAGGACTTCTAACCGCGAAGCAGAGGCCATCGTTAAAGGCCCTGTCCATTCCCTCGTGAGGGCGGACAGGGCCTTTCGCGTTGGGGTGGCTGACGGTGTCTGAAGTCATGACATAGTTGACACGGCGTGCCTGGGACAGCATTCCTGATGGTTGACAGGTCAGTCGCGAC
>NZ_JAGPZA010000039.1:0-1576 GCF_024454095.1 Corynebacterium sp. CCUG 69979
CGTTCGTGGCGGTGGAATAGCCGGATGGCTATTCCATTGCACAAGCGCAGAAAGGTCGCAGATTTCGATCCTGTCCGCGACGGTAAAACGATCACACAGTTTTGCAAAGAACTCGGCATCTCGCGGCAGACGTACATCAACATCAAAAACCGGGTAGCGCAGAAGGGCCGATCTGGCATTGTGCCCGATTCGACCGCACCGAAGAACCCAGCTCGAAAATTCGACGACACAGACAAGGTCGCGGTCGTCAACGCGAGACAACATTTGATGGAACAAGGGCTGGATTACGGCCCATGGTCGATCTACTACTACCTGTTCGATTCGATCGGTCCTGAGCGCACCCCGTCGCGTTCGACCATCGCGTCGTGGCTTCATGAGCTCGGTTTCGTCGACGCCAACGCCCGTAAACGACCGCGCAGCTCCTATAAGCGCTTCGCCCGCGATTTCGTCGGTGAGCTGTGGCAGATTGATGGGCTGGTCTACCGCCTGTTCGACCATGCGCACACGCAGGTGACGATCTACCAGATCATCGACGACGCCAGCAGATTCGACGTCGGCACCAAAGCGTTCCCTTTGCCGGAAAACGGAACCGACGCACGCGCCGTGCTGGCCGAAGCGTTCGCAACCTACGGCAAACCTCAAGAGATCCTCTCCGATAACGGCGAGGCGTTCGCCACCTACCACCGTGGACACCTCTCCGCTACCGAGTTGTGGCTCGCCAGTGAAGGCGTCTTGGCTATCGCTGGGTTCGCCGCCACAACTCAAGGAAAAGACGAGCGATCCCACCGCACACTGACCCAGTTCTTAGACGTGCGCCACCCGGTAAGCCTTGCTGAGGTCAACACATATCTCGCTGAATATCGGCACGTCTACAACGAGCGGCGACGCCACCAATCGCTACTGGTTGGCAAGATGCATATCACCCCGCGCCAGGCTTTCGACACCTTCCCCAAGGCAACACCGCCCACGCACCCGCTTGATCCTGACGCGATCTGGGCCCGTGTCGTCGCCTACAACAAAGCACATAACCCACAAACAGCAGCATTCGCAGTGATAAACGGCCCCGGGGAAGCGGCAACTTCACCCGAGACCAACACCGATGACATGGCAGCTCAGCACGACCTACCTCCCACCGATACCCCCACATTAACGATGCCGGTAAAGCAGTCAACAAACGCTTGGGGCATCCCAAACGAACTACGAGTGAGCAAAGACGGTGTTGCCCGCGTATGCAACTACGGCCTCTACATCGGCCTGCGATTCAAAAACCGCCTACTCTACGCCGCCGTCACGGCCGAAAACGTTGCTGAGTTCTACACCGCACACGACGGCGAATTCCTCTTCAGTGTGCCCTTACCAATCACCCTGACCCACAGGCCACCAGGCGGGCAAATCAACATCAACCTCGTGAAAGGAATGAAACACCGCCAACCACCACGGCTTAACCCGAACCTATCCAAGCCCCGGCCCAAACGCCGGAAACCATGACACCGCGCTAGCAATGTCCAAAAACCCCACCGACTCCACGCCCAAAAAGTCACCGGACTCCGTGTCCAAAAACCTCATGGACATAACA
>NZ_JAGPZA010000003.1:0-175607 GCF_024454095.1 Corynebacterium sp. CCUG 69979
ACTGATAAGCAGGACGAGAAGCCGACGACGACGACCACCGAACAGGCTGAGCCGACTGACGAGCAGAGCGAGAAGCCAACGACTACTACCTTGACGATGTCTGAAACGAACGACGAGGAGTCGAGCACTACTTCGACCACGTCCGAGAAGGACGACAAGGAATCCAGCAAGCCGGCTGAGCCGACTGATAAGCAGGACGAGAAGCCGACGACGACGACCACCGAACAGGCTGAGCCGACTGACGAGCAGAGCGAGAAGCCGACGACTTCTACCTCGACGACGTCTGAAACGAACGACGAGGAGTCGAGCACTACTTCGACCACGTCCGAGAAGCAGGACACTGGGTCCAGCAAGGCGGCTGAGCCGACGGAGAAGCGGGAGGACGAGTCGAGCAAGGCGGCTGAGCCGACTGATAAGCAGGACGAGAAGCCGACCACGACGACAAACTCAGACGAGCCGCAGTCACCCACGACCACGACAACCGAGGAGGCTCCGAAGGGCCCGTCCAACCCTTCTGATGGTTCTGGGAAAGGTTCCACTGAAGGTTCCGGAAAGGGCTCGTCTGAGGGCTCCGCGAAGGGATTCTTTGACGGTTCCTCCGGTTCGTCCGAACTGTCCTCTTCGCCGATGGGCAAGATCGTGCTGATCACGCTCGGTGTGCTGGCTGGCCTGGCAGGCCTCGTGGGCATCTACAACTGCTTCGAGCGCAACGGCTACATCCAGAACTGCCTCGAGCGAATCGGCGGTATCAAGCTCCCGAAGTTCTAAACCCTAGGGATTAGCGTCCCGTAAAACCGAGACCTCCCGCGACCCAGCCATTGAGCTGGAGTCCGGGAGGTCTTTCGCGGTTCAGATCCGATTCACCAGGGGATTAGTCGGTGATGACCGGCCCGTCGATAGCTGCAATGGAGTTGGCCAGCAGCGCCGTGAAGAACGGCACGGAGTCGGGGTAGATGAACTCGTACCGGGCGTGGGCGCCAGCGCCACCAGCGCCCAGACCGCACACGACGGGTGTGCCGACTGCGGAGATGAAGTTGGCGTCGGACCCGCCGCCGACGGAAACCCCCTCGAAGTCAGAGTGGCCCAAAGCTTCGGCCTGGGACTTGAGCACCTGGAAGAGAGCCTCAGTGCCCTCGGTGTGCACCATCGGCGGGCGGTTCCAGTTGCGTTCGGCGGTGATCTCCACGCGAGGGTCGGACCATGTGATGGCGTCGAGGGCGGCGTCGAGACGCTGCGTTTCCTCCGGCACCCAGTGGCGGACATCGAGTTTGGCGTAGGCAGATCCGGGCACGACGTTGGCCCCGGTGCCGCCGCCGACAACACCGACGTTGATGGAGGTTCCCTTCTCCGGGTCGGCATACTTCGTCGCCTCGAGACACCACTCCATCAGGGCAGTAATGGCGTTGGCGCCCTTCTCCGGTTCGAGGCCGGCGTGCGCCTCAATTCCTGTGGCGGTGACGTTGATGTCGCCGATGCCTTTGCGGGTGACCTTGACGTTGCCGTCGACACTTGCTTCGAGCACGAACGCGGCATCAGCGCCGGTGGCGACATTCTCAATGATGCGCTGCGAACTCGGCGAACCGATCTCCTCATCGCCGTTGAAAATGTACGTCACGGTCGGGTGCGGGATGCCGGCATCCTTGAGCAGCTTCAGTGCCCAAATGCCTTGCGTCAGACCGATCTTCATGTCGAAGATCCCGGGCGCGGAAAGACGCTCGCGCGGGTCGTCATGGGCGGGCGGATCCCAGGCTTCAACGGCCCCGGCAGGCCACACCGTGTCGTAGTGGCCCGCGATGACCACGTTGCCGGGCAGGTCACCTTTGTAGGTGAGCACGGCGATGTCGCCGCGGATGTCGCCGTCGTGAAGCTGCTTGTCATCGGACGGGCCCAAACGCTTTTCGACGAGCCCCAGCAACACCTTCAAACCCGCATCCAACGCCGGTTTATCGGAGGAGTAGGTCTCTTGGTTGACCAGGAGCATGGCGTCGTCAAGCATCTGCTCCACATGTGCTTCCGCTAGTTCGAGTGAAATGCTCATGCATCCCAGTGTGCATGAGGGTGTGCGGATCGTGCCGACTCAATTCGACTTCAAAACCAACTTCGTCGCGGGTGCTTCATGGGTGGCGCCGCCACATTGAGGGGTTGCTGCCGCGTTAAGCGGGCTAGTCTGGGGTGCATGAACCTTGGCTGGACTGATGTCACGTATTCCGCTGCCCTGACGGGAACCGTTAGCGATTCCGAGGGCGACGTGGACCGTGTGTACGAGTTGATGAGCGTGACCAAGCTGCTCTCTGCTTACGCGTTCCTGATGGCGGTGGAGGAGGGGGTCTTCGAACTGGGCACCCCCTGCGGGCCGGACGGGTCCACGGTCCGGCACTTGCTGGCGCACGCCTCGGGACTGGATGCCTTCAAGCACGAGGTCCGCAAGGCACCGGAAGAGCGGCGCATTTACTCTTCGGCTGGGTTCGAGGTGCTGGCCGAGTTCCTCGAGGAAGAGACTGGGATGACCCTCGGCGAGTATGCCCGCGAGGGCATCTTTGAGCCGCTCGGCATGGGCAACACCGAGATCTACGGCTCCGCCGGCCACGGTGGGCGTTCCACTGTCGCCGACTTAGTGAAGTTCGCCGACGAGCTCATTTCGCCCACGTTGCTTGCCGAAGAAACGCTCCGAGAGGCCTTCACCAACCAGTTCGGCGACTTGAACGGCATTGTCCCCGGTTACGGCATGCAAAAACCCTGCCCGTGGGGGCTTGGCTTTGAGATCAAGGGCGACAAGAGCCCCCACTGGACTGGCGGCACCATGCCGGAAGACACTGTCGGGCACTTCGGTATGTCCGGTACGTACATGTGGGTGGTGCCGGCATGGTCGGCGTCGACAAGCGCGGGGACAGCGATGGTCATGCTCGCGGACAAGGAATTCGGGGATTGGGCAAAGCCGCTGTGGCAGGAGACGAATACGCGGATCTTTGACCAGCTAAGCTAGCCGAATGTACTTCGGAGGCATTGACAACGCAGTCGGCCAAGCCATCGCGGTCCTCGACCTCATTGGCGTGTTCCTCAACGCTGTCATCGGCGGCACAGTCGCGCGCCGCATGCGTTTTGACGCCGTGGGCTTCATGCTCATCGCCATCATCTCCGGCATGGCCGGCGGCATGATGCGCGACGCGATGATCGGCAATACTCCCGTCGCGGCGCTATCGGACCCCTGGTACATCTCCATCGCGCTCATCGGCGCGTTGGTTGCATTCCTGGCCAACCTGCGCGGGTACGTCTGGGAGCTCACCCGCTTCCACGGGGACATGGTCATCCTCGGCGTCTGGTGCACCACCGGCACTGTCACCGCGTATTCGGCGGGGGTGGCGTGGATCGGCTGCATCCTCATGGGCATCATCACCGCGACCGGCGGCATGGTTATTCGTGAGGTGCTCATTGGGCGCATCCCGCGCATCCTCAACGACCAGCAGATGTACGTTGTGCCTGCCATTGTCGGCTCCGTTACCGCGCTGGTGCTCTACTCGTTCGAGCACCCCTCCGCTGCGCTGGTGTGCGCCCCGCTCATCGCGTTCGCGCTGGGTACCGCCGCCTACTGGGCGGGTTGGTACGTCCCCGCGAGCTCCGAGCTGGGTACAATCAACCGTCTGTTCGCGCGGCTCGAGCCCGATGCTTTTCGACGTTGGCGCCTCTCCAAGGAACACGCCCTCCTGGATGACCCCATTAACGACGACGGAATGATGCCCACCAAAGGCGAGGTCCGCGAGGCGTTAGAGGCGGTCGATCCGGCGACTCGAGAAGAGTTCCTTGCCGCTCTGTACCGCGTCTACATCGACCGGGACGGCGAGGACTCGGCCGGCGGCTGGGCCCGCCGAGCCGAGTAAAACCGAGTAAAACCCTCAACTAGCACTTGAGTAAATGGGGGTGTCAAGTGCAGGTTGAGGGTTGCCAGTGTGGCTAGAGCGCATGAAGAATTGCATCGAGCCGTTTCGAGACTCTTGAAACGTTTGAGGACGTAGGGGAAGACGATCCTCGTCTTACGTGCATGCGCGCGTCAATGAAAGGACTTTCCCTATGACTGTCACACTTCTGGACTCAGCCCTGTCTGCACCAACCCTCAGCCCGGTTGCGCCACGGGAGCGGGCTGTCCTCTCCATTAGCGGAATGCCCCGCCACCTGCGCCTGCGCGTAGAAGAGCTCATGGCCGAGCACCTCAGTCCTGCTGAGCTTTCCGAGTTTTCTCTCGATGCCGCCGGTCTCGACGATGCCGACCTTCATGACGCCGCGATCTGGGACACCCGCTGGTTCACCCGGTGGACGCGCGACCCGGGACGTGCTGGGGTTGCACCGACCGTCAGCTGCCGCGAGATCATTGACGCCCCAGCCAATGAACTGGCCACCTTCCGGGCTGCGCTGACCGAACTTGCCGGTACGTTCCGGTTCTCGGCAAGGGTCTAGCGCTGCTGGGCACTCCGGTATGGTTGCCGGGGTCCTTCCTGCCGCGTGTGTGAACGATTCAGCCCGAGACGCCCCATTAGTCGACGTGCACATTGCTGTGAACTGGACTTATAAAGACCGGGGCATGGGTTGGTGCGCTACATCGTTCACACCGGGCCGAGAGGCATCGGGGCGTTCACCCTAGGGTGAGGAGTGCTGGTCGAGGTGGGCTGCGGCGTCGCTAAGCGTCGCCCAGCTGTTCCACAGCTCTTCGTCGATCTGGACACCGAACTGCTCTTCCACGCGGACGGCGAGCTCGATGCGGGTCAACGAGTCGACCCCGAGACTGTCCAGGGTGTCTGTGCCGCTGACCTCATCAGCGTCCTCGACGGCGCCGACCTGCACCAACAGCCCTGCAAGCTGGGCCATGGTGTCGCCTTCTAGCGGGGCCGGCTCGTCCGATGGGGTGGCAGCGAGGCCGAGCTTGCCCAAGTCCAGACGCTGTGAAAGTTCCATACCCCCATTCTAGATACCATTCCCATATGCCCAATTACCTGCGCGCCCTCAGCCCTGGCACCCAGCGCACGCTCATTGCGATGCGTCGCGAGCTGTACAGCGGCTCGGGCCGCCTCGGCCTGACCGGTATGCGCACCGGCGCCACGAACCACGACGGTCTGAATGTTCACTGGTACGAGTGTGGGCCGGAATCACCTGAGGCGCTGACGGTCTTGTACGTTCACGGCTTCAACATCTCTTCGCAGTCTTTCTACATGCAGGTCAGGGCTTTGCAGCACCTTCCTGTCCGGCAGCTGCTGGTGGACTACCGGGGACACGGGCTCACCGCCGACCAGGGCGCAGATTTGTCCGTTGATGCCGCCGCGGACGACATCATTGCCGTCGTTCGGGACCGCGGGATTACCGGGCCGGTCATTGTGGTGGGCCACTCGCTCGGCGGGCCGGTGTCGCTGTCGTTGATGCGCCGGTATGCCGGTGAGCTCAATCTGGCCGGTAGCGTGCAGATCTCGTCGTCAGTGGACCCGTTTACCGACCGCGGGATGCCCCAAGCCCTCGGCGGCACGGCTGGCGCGGCGCTCTACCGCATGGTGCAGGCACTGCCGATCCTGTCGGAGAGCGTGAGGGTCGTGGTCACCGAGACGCTTGCGCCCGTACTGGCGGTCGGTTTCTACGCGCCAGGAATGTCCTGGGACGTCGTGGAGTTCCACGCCGCCATGATCCAGGAGACTCCGTTGGATACATACTCGGGATTCTTCGATGACCTCCGCGACCACGACGAGCATGCCGCTGCCGACGTGCTCGCGACCATTCCGGGCTTCATTCTCGTCGGCGACATTGACACAGTCACGCCGGTCTCACAGTCGCAGGAACTCCACAAACTGTGGCCGCAGGCGAAGTTCCAGGTGTTGCCCGGTTCCGGGCACATGCCGCCGCTCGACGCACCCGGTGCTGTGACCACAGCGATCCGCCGCCTCGTCGACCCGCTTATCGACGAGTCTGAAAACTAAGCACCCTAACTAGCTGAAAACCATATCCGCGCGGAGGTCCGCGCCGGGGTGCCCCCACGCGCGGTACTCGCGGATGTAATCCTGGGCGAACATCCACGGGTCAACACCGGCCTGGGTAGGCAGGTCTTTGCGGGCGCGGACGAGGTAACCGGAGTCCATGTTCATCAACGGGATGTCGGCTTCCAGGCCCGCCGGGAAACGCGGGGTGGCCTGGGTGTAGCCGTCCTCATCCATCATCGACCACAACCGGCACATGTACCGGGAGACCAAGTCTGCCCGCAGTGTCCACGACTGGTTCAGGTAGCCCACCGTGAAAGAGAAGTTGGGCAACCCGTCGACCATCATTCCGCGGTACGCGACGGCATCCGGAACGGTCTTTTCTTCACCGTCCACGAATAGCCGGGCGCCGCCGAAGACCTGGATGTCCAGTCCTGTTGCGGTGATGATGATGTCGGCGGGGAGGGAAGGGGCGTCGACAAGCGAAATGCCGTCGGGCGTGATCTCCTTGATTTTCGCGGTGACCACGCGCGCACCGCCCTGCATTGCTTTGAAGAAATCACCGTCGGGTGATTTGCAGACGCGCTGGTCCCACGGGCCGTACGGCGGGTTGAAATTCTTGAAGATCTCGCGGAACGGGATGTATGCGCGGTTGAGCGCCATGAAGTAGCCGCGGGCGGGCCACGGGAAGATCTGGCACATCCAATACTGCGCCATGTCGCGGACAATGTGCATCGCGCGGGCGGCGGACAGCGCCTGCTTTTCCGGCATGATCTTCGTGGTTACGGCGGTGAAGTTGTCGCGGTTGAGTAGGGGAGCGACGTAGGTGGGGGTGCGCTGGAGCATGGTCACGTCTGCACCGCCGTCATGCAGCGCTGGCAGCAGCGTGATCGCTGTGGCACCTGAACCGATGATGACGACCTTTTTGCCTGCTAGGTCCAGGTTTTCCGGCCAGCGCTGCGGGTGGATGAGCGTGCCCTCGAACGTGTCCGCGCCGGGAATGTCCGCCGTGAAGCCGCGATGGTGCTTGTAGTAGCCGGAAGAGAAGTGCAGGCGTTTCGTCCAGATCGTGCGCTCAGCCGTCGGCGCGTCCGTGTGGCCTTCGGGGATGTCCTGACCGTCCTCGCGGGTGTGCATGGTGACTTCCCACAGGCCTTTCTTCGAGTCGAAGTTCGCCTGCTCCACCCAGGTGCTCAACGTCAAGCGGTCGAATACGCCCTCCTCACGCGCAACATCCTCGACATACTTCTGGATGTTCTCGCCGCTGCCCAAGCTACCCTTGTGCGGCCAGCGCTTGAACGGGAATGAGAACGTCGCCATATCCGAATCCGAGCGAATACCGGGGTAGGTGAAGGTCACCCACGTACCGCCGACCTTCTTATTGGAATCGACGATCTCCCAGTTCCAGTCAGGAAAATTCTCGTTCACATGGTGCGCTAGGTCGACACCGCTCAGTCCAGCGCCGACGATGAACAGGTCCAAAGGATTCTCGGGGCTCATGGTTCAAGCCTAGATGTTTCTTTTGGCTATCGAAGCGAGTCTGGTTGTGAAACATCGCGCAGCAGTTCATGCACCGTTTTGCGATACTGAGCCCATGGATGATGGGGAGCTGCTGGGTGCTGCGGTGATTCTCGCCGTCGCCGTGATCGTGCCGAGCCTTTTGGCGCTTTTTCCTTCGCTCATTCGCTATGGCACCACGTCGGCACCGCTTTGACTACGGGAGTGCTGTACTCCCTCTACTTTTCGCAACCTCACAACGACTACAGCACCACGCAAGCCGCCGGTGCCCTCATCCTCATCATGCCTTTTGCCGGGTGGCTCTTTGTCTACCCGTTGCTGACGTTGTGCTCGGTAGCAGGGATCGTTGCAGGAAGGAACCGTATGCAGGACGGACGGACCGGTCCGCAACCTCCGATGTTTGACCACCGACGATGAACAGGGCTAAAGGGGCAGAAGTTTTCGGTTCGCCGTCGCCCCGGGACGCATCGCTTGTCGACGATCCCTCACCCACACCCCCAGCGCCACCAGGACGAGAACAACGGGAAAGGCGACCCATGGAACGAGGGCCGCGATCTGCATGATCCAGAAGATGTCTGCGGATCCGTTCTGACCGTGGTTCCGGTACACCTCATAGCTGCAGTAAAGCAGGAAAGGCGAGGCGAATCCGACGCATACACCGCCGGCAGCGGCAGCAGATGGGGTCCATGTCCGTGGGGATGTGGGCAGCATTAGACCCAGGCAAAACCACATGCCCAGGAAAACAATGAGCGGGATGGGAAGGGCCAGAGTCTCCACGAATTCTGGAAGCGCTTGGAAGTCAACCATTTGGACAGCGACCAGAAACGCGACTGAGAAGGCGAGCAAAAACACACCCGAGCCCAAGCCCGCCAGAATAGGTCGCGTCAAGCCGGTCAACGGCGTTCGTGTTGCGCGGTGTCGTAGCACTGCGACGACTATTACGACGGCAAGCGGCACCGCGAGCAGAAGATGGCCCAACAGTGCCGAAGCCACCGCATTTCCAACTGCGCTCATGCACCGACACCGACACTGTGCAGATCTAATCGGGCTTCCAGGTTCATGCTCTCACCCTAAAGGTTGGAAGGGTGATGAACGGTGTTTCGCCGCTAGCCTGAACCGTTGCGTCTGCGTCAGCGCTTAACGGGGGCGCTTTTCGCAACCGACTCCATCGCCGTCGCGGTCGAGGTGGCTACCGTAGCCCGGCTCACCAGAGTTAATCGGGCGGCCGAGTTCGTTCCAGACTGCTCGGCAGTTCGGGTAGTACTTGGACGGTTTGGGAGCGGGTTTGGGCGCAGGCTTTGGTGCCGGGGCAGGTGCAGGCTTTGGGGCGGGAGCTGGCGCTGGCTTAGGAGCGGGAGCCGGTGCAGGTTTCGGAGCGAGAGCTGGCGCAGGCTTGGGAGCTGGACCCGGAATAACACCAGGCAGCGGGTTGGGGATCATTCCATTCTGGATTGCCCAGAACGCGCCGCCAGCGATCGCGGCCAGAGCAACGATCGGGACAAGGACGATGGCTGCGATTTCGCCGTCAGACAATTGACCGCGTTCGCTTGACGACGATTGGTCGCCCTCGCTAGACGTCGACTGGTCACGTTCGCTGGAAGTCGATGACTCGTCGGTGTCGGCCGAGCCGAGGGTCGACTGTTCGGGATTCACGGGTTCTGCTACAGCAGGAGACAGGCTCGCAACACCCACCGTTACGGCTGTTGCCAGAGAAATGACAGTTTTCTTCATGGGAAAAGAATCTAGCATTTTCGCTATTAGTGCACTTAGAAAGTAGGTTCCGCGCCGCTTATGGTCTTCGACCTGCGCTTATAGACGGCCGCAGCTGAATTTATTATCGTTTGCAACAACCTACCTTTGCCCCCAACGTGGGCGCTGTGGCTACGGCGGCTCCGGTGGTCCGGGTGGCAGTGGTGGACCCGATTCGCCCGGCGGGTCCGGTTGGCCCGGATGGCCCGGCCCGTGCCGGTTCTTCCGTCGGAAATAGATGATCCCAAGAGCTGTTCCCAGCAGCCAGGGCGGGAACAGAACGATCCACCCGCCGATGGCGGCGGCGAACATGAGGTAGCCGTATGCGGCGGAACCGTCGGCAGGTGTGGCGGCGGACAGGCCGAACGCGCTCGCGATGATGCTGGCGAGCACCACGGATCCAGTGGCGCCACCGGCGACGAGGGTGGCTGCGGACCACGTGCGCGGCGAGCTCGACAAGAACGTGCCGGTGACGAAGAATGCCGCCCCGATCAGAACCAGGGCGACGATCACCCCGAGACCAAAGCCCCAGTGAAAGAACAAGTCACTGAGGAAGGCGACGGGGATACAAACGGCTAGGCCTGTCCCAGTACCGATGAATAGAGCCTTTCCGGCCTCGGCGACAGATGTCTTCGCGGCCATGTAGCGCGCAAACCCCACGGTAGTCACCAGGGCGAATGGAATCATCCCGATCAGCAGTGCGAGCCCCGCCGCACCCCACGCCCCGTTGGTTCCGCCCGTGGAAGATTGAGCAATCACAAATGGTGCCATCGGGTCCCTGTATCTGTATCGCGCCACCGGGGCCGTTTCCAACGTGTTGCCCGCCCTGCACCGGCCCACGTCCCCGGAAATACTACGGCCCATGAGACTAAGGCGACACCTACTAATGCCGCGAAGGGGTTGTAGAACCCGATCGAGCCAATGCCGGATGTCAGTTCGAAGTGGTAGTACAGGAACAATGCTGGGGAACCGAACCCGAGGCAAGCGCCAGCAGCAATGGCCGATGCGGCCGAGATCCAACGGTTAGTCCCGGGGACTGAATGCCCCGCCACGTTGCTAGCAGCGATCCATATGGCCAGTGGCACAACGACGACGAGGAACGCCAAGGGTGACTCTAAGTGTCGTGGCTCCATCAATCCGATGGCCCACACAAAGAAAAACCCGGCTACGCACAGAAGGACTCCAACCCCAAGGCCGAGCAGCAAATGCTTCTGAATGTTCTTCAAACCACCGTGTCGCCACGCCGCGACCGCGACGATAGGGAGCAGGGGCACAGCGAGCACCACATGGCTCAGGGCCAGGGCGGCAGCCCCATCCGACAAACCATTCATGCTGGCCCAGCATACGGAGTCGGGGCTGGTCCGGCGGGTTCTGGACGGAAGATGTAAATGGTGATCGCGGCCGTGAATAACAGCAAGGGGAACAGCGTCAGCCACACGCCGAATGCGCCCATGAACGCTGCGAAGACGAAGTCGCCTGGAGCTGAAGTCGGTGGCGCGCTTTTCGTCCCAATGGCTACCCAGATGGTCACAGCACCGATGCATGCGAAGCTGGCGGTCGCGGCAAACAGCCCGGCCGCCGACCAGGTCCGCGGTGAATTCCGCAGCAGCCACCCCGAGGCGATGCCTGCAGCCAGAGCTGCAAGGAATCCGATGGCCATGAATCCGTATACCAGTAGCAGCGCAAACGTAATGAAGCCCAGTAGTCCCACGGCGGATCCCAGCGCGAAGGGCTTCCACAGCTGGCTCACTGGGACGCCTGTTGTGTGGTACCGGATCGCAGCGAGCATGAACGCCAACCCAAGCGGGCCCAGCAGGATGCTGAAAATCATGGCGAGCTCAACCATGTGTCCAGGTTACCTGCCGTCTAGGATCCATAAGGATTCTCGCATTTTCGTGCCGTTTGAACGAGCTCCGTAAAACGCCAGCTGGCGTGTTGCGGCAGTGGCTCCAGTTACTTGACGTGTGGACGGCACGAAAATGCGAAAGAGCACATGCGTATCGACGGCAGCGGGCCAGGCTGCCACGCGGCGTCGATAAGCGAACATGCGAAAGGGGCCGCCCAACGGCGACCCCATGCATGGTCTGGATGGTGAAGCGGGCTAGATCGCTCCCGTGAATCCCAAGAAGAACGCGATGATCCCAGCGACGATGTTGAAGGCGAAGATGCCAACAGCCACCCACGCGCACCAACGCTCAGTCTTCGGTGCGTTCTTGGACACGAGGGCGTAGATTGCCAGGCCGAAACCGACGAACAGGCAGATGATGGCGAGCGGAAGTGTCCAGGATGCAAGGTTGGAAAGCGGGATGCTGATGATGGACAAAGCCATCGCGGCGCGCGCGTACCAGTTGGCGTTGTCGAAGCGGCCCGGCTTCTGGTTCTCCTGCGGGGCAGGGGTCTGGCCGCCTGCCGGGTAGGAGCCAGCGGGCTGGCCCACCGGCTGCTGGCTCGGGTTCTGGTTGGGGTACGGCTGGGAGGTCGTCATGGTAGGTCCTTGCAAAGCTTACGGGATATTAAGACGGTTCTAAGCTAAACCGCCCCCGCGCGATTGGCAAACGCAACCGTAACTTCAAACACGAACGCCCGCGCACAGAATGGGCAGCGGGCGTTCGCGCGATCGAGGGTGGTCATTGACCCGGTACGTTGGCCCGGACTACTCCATCCCGCTCTCCGGGCTGTAGTCGGAGTCGGGCTTGGCGGCCGTCGGGTCGTCGATCTTGAACTTCTTGGCTGCGTCGGCGGCCACGGAGATGTCGATCTTGCCCTCGTCAGCCAGCGCGGTCAGAGCCGCAACCACCATCGACTCAGCATCGATGTTGAAGTAGCGACGGGCAGCCTCGCGGGTGTCAGAGAAACCGAAGCCGTCGGCACCGAGGACAACGTAGCGGCCCGGGACGTACGGGCGGATCTGCTCGTGCAGGTCCGTCGCAAAGTCCGAGGTAGCAATGTACGGGCCCTCGGTCTGCTTGAGCTGCTTCGTGGCGAACGGCTCGTCGTGCTCACCGGACGGATCCTGCAGACGAGCCTTGTTCAGGGCAGCACCGTCGCGTGCGAGCTCCGTCCAGGAGGTCACGGAGTACACCGCTGCACCGACGTTGTACTCGTCCTGCAGGATCTGCTGTGCCTGCAGCGCCCAGCGCATGCCCACGCCGGAAGCGAGGAGGGAGACCTTGTTCTCCTTGTCTTCAGCGCCGCGGTCGTACAGGTAGATACCCTTGTGCAGGCCCTCAACATCGAGGTCGTCCGGGCGGGCCGGTTGGTGGGTCGGCTCGTTGTAGACGGTGAGGTAGTACATGACGTTCTCACCGCCGTCGGGGCCGTACATCCGGTCGATGCCCTTGTTGACCAGGTAGGGGATCTCGTAGGCGAACGACGGGTCATAAGGAATGACCGACGGGTTCGTCGACGCCAGGATGGGGGAGTGGCCGTCGAGGTGCTGCAGGCCCTCGCCCATCAGTGTGGTGCGGCCAGCAGTTGCGCCGACGATGAAGCCGCGGCCCATCTGGTCGGCGGCAGCCCAGAAGTTGTCGCCGGTGCGCTGGAATCCGAACATCGAGTAGAAGATGTACATCGGAATCATCGGCTCGCCGTGCGTCGCATAGCTCGTGGCGGCGGCGAGGAAGCTTGCCGACGATCCATCCTCGTTGATGCCCTCGTGCAAAATCTGGCCCTCCGGCGCTTCGCGGTAGGACAGCTGCAGGTCGTGGTCGACCGGGATATAGTTCTGGCCTTTCGGGTTGTAGATCTTCAGAGTCGGGAACCAGGAGTCCAGACCAAAGGTACGGGCCTCGTCTGGGATGATCGGCACCACGCGGCGGCCGATCTCCTTGTCGCGCATGAGCGCCTTGAAGGTACGAACCAGCGCCATGGTGGTGGCTACATCCTGCTTGCCGGAGTCCTTGAACACGGCCTTGTAAGTCTTGTCCAGGTCCGGTACTTCAAGCGGTGTGTACTGCGCGCGACGTTCCGGCAGGTAGCCACCGAGCTCTTCGCGGCGCTTCTTCATGTACTGGATCTCTTCAGAGTCCTCGCCAGGGTGGTAATAGGGCGGCAGGTTCGGGTCCTTCTCCAGCTCTTCGTCGGAGATCGGAATGCCCTGCATGTCGCGGAAGAGCTTCAGGTCCTCAGCGGTGAGGTTCTTGATCTGGTGGGTGGCGTTGCGGCCTTCGAAGGTGTGGCCCAGACCGTAACCCTTAACAGTGAAGGCGAGAATGACAGTCGGCTTGCCGTCCTTCGTCTCCAGCGCCTTCTTGTAGGCGGCGTAGACCTTGCGGTAGTCGTGGCCACCGCGGCGCAGGTTCCAGATTTCCTCGTCGGTCATGTCTTCGACGAGCTTCTTGGTGCGCTCGTCCTGGCCGAAGAAGTGCTCGCGGACCCATGCGCCGTCGTTGGCCTTGAACGTCTGGTAGTCACCGTCCGGCGTCTGGTTCATGATGTGGACCAGAGCGTTGTCCTCGTCCTTCTCCAGCAGCTCATCCCACTCGCGGCCCCAGATGACCTTGATGACTTCCCAGCCGGCGCCCTTGAAGAAGGCCTCCAGCTCCTGGACGATCTGGCCGTTGCCGCGGACGGGGCCGTCGAGACGCTGCAGGTTGCAGTTGATCACGAAGGTCAGGTTGTCCAACTCGTAGTTGGCGGCCATCTGGATGCAGCCGCGGGATTCCGGCTCATCCATCTCACCGTCACCGAGGAACGCCCAGACGTGCTGGTCAGCAGTGTCCTTGATGCCGCGGTCCTGCAGGTATTTGTTGAAGCGTGCCTGGTAGATCGCGTTCATCGGGCCCAAGCCCATGGACACAGTCGGGAACTCCCAGAACTCCGGCATGTCGTGCGGGTGCGGGTAGGACGGCAGGCCGCCCTGCTCGCGGGAGTGCTGCTGGCGGAAGCCGTCCATGTCATCTTCGGACAGTCGGCCCTCCAGGAACGCACGGGCGTAGATGCCGGGGGAGGCGTGGCCCTGAACGAAGATCTGGTCGCCGTGCTGCGGGTGGTCTTTGCCGTGGAAGAAGTGGTTGAAGCCCACTTCGTAGAGCGCCGCTGCGGACGCGTAGGTTGAAATGTGTCCGCCGACCTTAATGCCCGGGCGCTGCGCGCGGTGCACCATGATGGCAGCGTTCCAACGGATCCAACGGCGGTAGCGCTTCTCCATCGCCTCATCGCCGGGGAACTCCGGCTCGAGCGTGGTCGGGATGGTGTTGACGAAGTCCGTCGTTGTCAGCGACGGCAGGGGAACACGTTTTGCGTCGGCACGCTCCAAAAGGCGCAGCATGAGGTAGCGCGCACGCTCAGGATCAGAGTTCTCCAACAGACCGTCGAAGGAATCCATCCATTCCTTCGTTTCCTCCGGGTCCGGGTCGTGCATGTAGGAAGCAACTCCATCGCGAATGATCGCGTGCTGGGAGTCGTTCCCAGCAGTTACTTCTACGTCGTTTTCAGCCATGTCCATACCTCCGATACGGGATTCTTGCTGCACGTCACGGTGCCTTTCCCGGGTTGCGGGCGCACCGCACGTCTACATCTTCTAGCGTAGTTCTTTTTGTCTATGCACGCCGTGGCGCAGCAGGAGCGGTATCCTGGCAATATTGTTAGTCACCGTTTGAGGAGGAAAGCACACAGTGGGCGCCGGTAGCGCTGAGAATTTCGTAGATAAGCTGGGCATTTCCGGCGACGACATCGTCCAGGAGCTCGGGTGGGACGACGATTGTGATTCGTCGATCTCCGAGGCTATTGAGGACCGGATCGGCGAGGCGCTTCTCGACGATGAGACCGACGAGCTCTGCGACGTCGTCCTTCTATGGCACCGCGCTGACGATGAGGACCTCGTCGATGCGCTGGTCGACGCTACTCGAAACCTTTCCGAATCTGGTCGAATTTGGCTGCTCACCCCGGGTGCGAACCAGGCTGGTGAGGTCCACCCCGGCGACATCTCTGAGTCCGCACAGCTCGCTGGGCTCGTGCAGACTAAGGCGGACCGGCTGGGGAACTGGCAGGGGTCTTGCCTGCGCTCTGCGGGTGCCCGCAACTAGCCCTGTGAGATTCCACACCCCTGCTGAAAAGCCCCTTTAAGCACCCCCAAATCTCTACCCCCGAGCATGCACGAGAGCCGTTGGCTCGCGATGTCTCGTCCAAGCGAACCTTTAAGGGCCTCGCACCTCACCCCAGCCTCGACGAAGACAAGACCGGAGAGACTTAGGCGAAAAGAAAACGCCCATCACCGTTGTGCGGATGGGCGTGATTTCTGCTTTTGTGGTGCGCCATGACGGGCTCGAACCGCCGACCTACTGGGTGTAAACCAGTTGCTCTTCCAGCTGAGCTAACGGCGCGCGTGTCGACGATGCTAGCACGCAGGCGCGTCACCCAACAAAACCCTAGAAACCTTTGAAAACGCGAGAGAGCTCTAGAAGCGCTCTTCGGTTTCTTTCTGAGCCCACGGGTTCTTGCGTGAACTTCCGTACCGAGCTCTGGCAGGAGCCGCTGCCGCGGCCGGGGCTTTGGGTTCGGTCTCGGTCGTCCCAGAGGCTGACGACGAAACTGCCGCAGGGGCGGGGGAGTCTTCGGCGACGGGATTGACCAGCTCGGCGAGTTCTTCTTGCTCCTGGCGGTAGCGGCGGCGCTCGCGCACCTCGGAATAGAGGAAGTAGATCAGGCCGGCCGGTGCCATGATGCCGAAGGCGATCCACTGCAACCCGTAGGACAAGTGGTTGCCGCGGTCGAGCTGCGGCAGGGGGATGGGGTTGAGAACGCCTGGTTGGTCGGACAGCAGCTGGGCATAGGGCTCGGCGAAATCCGAGCCTGACTCGGTCAGCTCGGCAATCTGAGCGGGGCTGATGGACTGCACCATGGTGTAGCCCTGATCCTGGGTGGCTCCTTCGGGGTGAGGGTCCTCCGGGGTGCGGATCATGGCGTTGAGGGTGACTGTCTCGGTCGCGGGCGGGGCGGGCAACTCGGGAACAGTCGTGCCGCCGTCTTCGGCAGGCACCCAGCCGCGGTTGATCAGGATGACGGTGCTGGAATCGTCGTCAAGCTGGAAGGGCACCAGTGACTGGAACGCTGGGGCTCCGTCGACGGGCCGCAGGCGAAGCAGAACCTCGTCATCGGGCACGTAACGGCCGGTCAGCGAGATCCGGGTCCATTCGTCGGCGGGGTCGTAGCCGCCGTCGAGAAGCGTGGCGGCGGGGACGGGGTCTGCTTCGAAGGCGGTCTCAATGCGCTCGTTGCGCTCGACGATGTCGTGGTCCTTGTTCAACTGCCACGGCGACAGCCATGTGATGGCGAACCAGGAAAATGCGAGCGCCAGAATGAACGCGATGACCCAGCCGGGAGTCAAAAACGACTTCCACACGGAACCGGTTCGGGTCTTTGGCGCACTCACGCTTTCAACCTTATTAGCCAGAAAGGTACGCGCCGAATCCGCGCAATCAGGCTTCGCGCTCGCGGACCCATTCCACGATACCGGGCGCGGCGGCTTCAATCTGCTCGCGCGTGGTGGTGAAGCCTTCCGGCCCGCCGTAGTAGGGGTCCGCCACGCCGGCGTCGGCGGGGGAGGAGGGATCGAAGGAACGCAGCAACCGGATCTTGTCCTCGGGCACGCCGCGGACGACCAGCTCAGAGATGTGGCGGGTGTCCAGAGCCACGATTAGGTCGGCGTCCAGCTGAGCGGCGCCGAACTGCTGGGCGCGGTGGGAGGAACCGTCGTAACCGTGGGCGGTGAGCTCGTCTAGTGCACGCGAGTCGGCGGGGTTGCCCACGTGCCAGCCGCCGATGCCGGAGGAGGTGACTGTGACGTGGTCAAGGCCGGCGCGGATAAGCGCATCGCGAACAATGACTTCTGCCATGGGTGAGCGGCAGATATTGCCTGTGCACACGAATTCAATGTGCGTCATGGAAGTTCCTTACAATCGTGTCCAGTTCTGCGGGCGTGTGCGCGAGAAAATCGGCCTGCTCCCACTCGGAGGAAGTACCGTAACCCCACGCAACAGCGGCAGTGGGAATGCCGAACGTGGCCGCGCCCTCGATATCGTGCGCGCGGTCACCGATCATCAGCCCAGTGCCGCTGGGGATACTTACCTTATCAAGAACATGGGCAATCACGTCGGCTTTGGCGCGCCGCGGGCCATTTTCTTGCGCGGCACCGAGGAAGTCGAAGTAATCCAGCAGGCCTTCCCGCTCGAGGATGGCGCGAGCAAAGCCTTCGCCTTTCGACGTCGCCGTCACCAGCCGGAACCCGTCTGCGCGCCAGCCAGCGAGGAGATCTCCGATCCCGTCGAACACCGTCGCTCGTTCCCACCCGCCGGCGCGGGTGAAGGACATGTAGGCGTCGAAAGCCTCGTGCAGCTGCGCGCTGGAAAGCCCCAGGGAGCGCAACGTTTCCTCCATCGGCGGTCCCGGGATCCGGGCAATGAAGTCGTCGGAAGGGTGCTCCACCCCGACTGTGTCTCGGGCGTGGAGGAAACCGTCGCGAATGCCGGGGAAAGAGTCGATCAGGGTGCCGTCAACGTCCAACAAGAGGGTGGTCATGCCACACAGCCTAAACTGGTGCGCATGACTACCGTCGGCGATGTTGTTCACGCACTCGAGACCGCCTACCCGCCGCGTCTCGCAGAAAGTTGGGACGCGGTGGGGCTGATCTGCGGGGATCCGGCAGAGCCCGCCCGCAAGGTCGTGTTCGCCCTCGACTGCACGCAGGCCGTCGCAGAGCGCGCAGTGGAACTCGGCGCTGACCTGCTGGTGGTCCACCATCCACTGCTCATGCACGGGGTGACCTCGGTGGCTGCGAACACGCCGAAAGGCAAGGTCGTGCACACGCTCATCCGCGGCGGTTGCGCGCTGTTCGCTGCGCACACGAACGCCGATTCTGCGCGCCCGGGCGTTTCTGACAAGCTCGCCGAACTCGTCGGCATCACGCCCGGCCGCCCCATCAAAGTTGTCGACCCAGCCGCGCAGGACCTGTGGGGCGTTCACATTCCGCCCGGCGACGTCGACCGCGTCATGCAGGCGCTTTTCGACGCAGGCGCCGGCCACATCGGCAACTACTCCCACTGCGCCTTCGAGTGGGACGGCCGGGGCGGTTTCACCCCCGAAGAAGGCGCGGATCCAACAGACGGCCACGTCGGTGAGCACTTCACCGGCGAGGAAACCCGCGTCCAATTCGTCGCACCGTCTTCACTACGCGGCAAGCTCACAGCGGTACTGCGTGGGGCGCACCCGTATGAGGAGCCGGCATTCGACGTCGTCACGCTCGAGTCCACCGTGGACCTGGAGACGGTGACGGGGCTGGGGCGCGTCGGAAAGCTCGCGGAGCCGATGACTCTGCGCGCGTTCACGCAGCAGGTCGCCGATGCGCTGCCGGAGACTGCGTGGGGCGTGCGCGCTGCCGGTGACCCGGACCAGATGGTGCAAACGGTGGCAGTGTCATCGGGTTCGGGCGACAGTTTCCTGGACGCTGTGTCCACGCTCGGCGTGGATGTGTACGTCACCTCTGACCTGCGCCATCACCCTGTCGACGAGCATTTGCGCGCCGGCGGGCCTGCCGTGATTGACACTGCGCACTGGGCCAGCGAGTTCCCGTGGACGAGCCAAGCCAGCGAGGTTGTCGCGGAGGCGTGCCCAGAGGTAGAAACGGAGATCATCACTCTGCACACCGACCCGTGGACTATTTCCGCGCACCCGAAGAGTTAGGAGACAACTATGCACCTGGATCCCGACAAGCAACGCGACCTCCTGGCCCTCGCGGAGGCGGAGCGCTCCGCCGCGCACCCCAGCAGCTCCCCGGAACAGCAGGAACTCGACGAGCTGCTGGCGAAGCGCCCGTCCCTGGCCAACGCCGCGGCCGCCGCGCAGCTCGCGCTTGATGACGTCGAAGCAGACATCCTCCGCATCCAGGAGGACGAGCGCAAACTGAAAAAGCGCGAGCTCGACGACAAGCACCAGCTCTCCGCGGAGACCGACCCGGAGCGCCGCGAGGACCTCAAGCGCGACCGCTACGCCGCGAAGTCCCGCATTGCGGACCTGCTGTACGAACTCAAGGAAGCCCACGGCGAGGTCAAAGCCCTGCGCGGTAACCGTGACCTTCGCGCTCAGACCCTCGCGGAGCTGGATGATCGCATCGAAGCCGCCCGCCGCGCCGTTGACGCCCTGCCGGAGGAAGAGCCGGTAGACATCGAGGCCCTGCGCGCGTCGTTGCCGGCCGACGTTCTCGGTGTCTACGCCACTGTCGGCGCCGCGCACTTTAATGGCCGGACCTGCGGTTCCTGCTTCCTCCAGCTCCCGCCCGCGGAGCGCAACGAGGTGCTCGCCGTCCCCGAGGACGAGCTTCCCACCTGCCCGAACTGCGGAACGTTGCTCATCCGATGAAGGTCACCCTCTACACCGACGGCGGTTCCCGCGGCAATCCGGGAGTTGCGGGTTCCGGCAGTGTGCTTTACGACGCCTCCGGTGCAACGCTGGCCGAAATCGCCTACGTCGTAGGAAAGAAATCCTCCAACAACGTCGCGGAATACTGCGGTCTGCTGCGCGGGCTGGAGGCCGCGCGGGATCTTGGGGCCACCGACGTGGACGTGTTCATGGACTCCAAGCTGGTCGTCGAGCAGATGGCCGGCCGGTGGAAGATCAAACACCCGGACATGAAGAAGCTGGCTTTCGAGGCCCGTGACCTGGCCGCCGGGTTCGACTCCGTCACCTACACCTGGGTGCCCCGTGCGAAGAACAAGAAGGCTGATGAGCTGTCCAACGTGGCGATGGACGCCGCCGCAGCCGGACATGCGCCGGGGATAATTGATGCGACAACAAGTGGGGAAGGTGCTGGTGAAAAAAGCGACAAGCCTGGTGCCTCCCATACCGTCGGCGGACCCGCCCACTGGTCTGGCACATCTGCCGCAGACGCGCCGCGTACCCGTTTCGTGTTGCTTCGGCACGGTCAAACGGAACACTCCGCACGCAAGGCGTACAGCGGTTCCTCGGATCCGGCTCTCACGGAGACCGGGCAGGAGCAGGCGCGCCGGGCAGCGGCAGCACTGGCCGAGATGGGCACGATCGACACGATCATCGCTTCCCCGGCCACCCGCGCCCAGGAAACTGCAGCCGCCTGCGCGGAAGCTCTCGGTATGCCCGCCGAGAAGATCGAGACCGTCGAGGGGTTCAGGGAGGTCGATTTTGGCTCCTTCGAGGGGCTGACTCGTGCGGAGGCCGAGAAGCAGTTCCCCGATGAATTCGCAGCCTGGATTGGGTCCGCCAACCAGGCACCGCCGGAGGGGGAGTCCCTGGCCGGCTTGCACCGCCGGGTCACGCGGGCGCGCCTGAAGGTCCAGGAAAAGCACGAGGGGAAGACCGTGCTCGTGGTCACGCACATGACCCCGATCAAGTCTGTGATCAGGCAAGCGCTTTCCTCGGGCCCGGACACCTTCAAGCACATGTTCTTGGACTTGGCTTCGATCTCCGTGGTCGAGTTCTACGGCGACATGGGTGTGCTGCGCTCTTTTAACGACGTCGCACACTTCCGCTAAAGCAACCCCTGTGGACCCGGAATACTGCTGGGCACTTTCCGGAATACTGCTCGGTTAAACACCCTGGTCAAAAGCATGCATTCTAGCGCATATGTCTGAGCGGTATTCCAGCCCCACGGCCCCGGCTCCGCCTGGCCCAGGAGAACTTCCGCAAACTGCCCGCCCAGGGGTACAGTTACGCCTTGCGAGTGAGTCGGCTGGGTGATCGCGGCTCCGCGAACCATTCCACAGGAAAAAGGCGCGGGTCGAGGAAAGTCCGGACTCCACAGGGCACGGTGGTTGCTAACGGCAACCCGGAGCAATCCGCGGGAAAGTGCAACAGAAAGTAGACCGCCTGCGCTGCGCACGGCATCGCCGGGTGCAACGCAGGTAAGGGTGAAAGGGTGCGGTAAGAGCGCACCGGCGTGTGCGGTGACGCATGCGGCCAGGTAAACCCCACTGGGAGCAAGGCAAGAACCCCTGCCTTTTGGCAGAGGTCGTCGGACGTGATGAGGCTGCCCGCCCATGTTCGAAGGTAGCTGCTCGAGACGCTCAGTAATGAGCGTCCTAGATGGATGATCGCCGCGCTGGGCTGCGCTCAGGGAACAGAATCCGGCTCATAGGCCGGCTCACTCGCCCTGTTTCTCACGCGGACGACTCGGCTAACATTTAGTTTGCAGCGGGCTGGAATCGTATTCGGAAAACACCAGGTCAAATTTCCTGGCCGGGGCAAGCATGCAAACTATATCTGGAGAGGTGCGCGGCGTGTGCAAGACACCGCAAGTGAACCCCGCGCTCAAGAGTGTTTTCTGCAACAATTGGCCGCTATGAAGCTTTACGCCGCCCCTCTCGACTTCCGCGCGATTGCCGCTGAGTTCGACGTCCCCACGGAGTTCAGCCCCGAGCTGCATGAGGCTGCAGCAAACGCGACTGACCGGCATGCGGGGGAGCGTATCGACGCCCGCGACATCCCGCTAGTCACCATCGACCCGGCGGGGTCCATGGACCTGGATCAGGCGGTGTGCATCGAGAAGCATGGCTCCGGCTACCGCGTTTTCTACGCGATTGCGGATGTGGCGGCGTTCATTGAGCCGGGAAGCCCCCTGCACGAGGAGTCCCTGGTGCGCGGCCAGACGATCTACCTGCCCGATGAACCTGCCCGCCTCCACCCGGAGGAGCTCAGTGAGGGCAGTGCGTCGCTGCTTCCGGACGTCGATAGGCCAGCGGTGTTGTGGACGTTCGACCTTGACGCCAACGGCGAGCTCGCCAGCACGCACATCGAGCGGGCGGTGGTGCACTCCGTTGCGCGACTCGACTACGACGGGGTCCAGGCAGACCTCGATGCCGGCCGCGTTCACCCCTCTATCGCGCTGTTGCCGGAGGTCGGCGAGCTGCGCGCAGCGTCGTCACTCCGACGCAGGGCGATCAACTTGCGCGTGCCGTCGGTCCGCGTCGTCGAGCTTGACGACGGTCAATTCGAGCTGGTCATCGAACCTCGCCACAAAGCCATGGACTACAACTCGGAGATCTCCCTGCTCACGGGCATGGCGGCCGGAGAGATGATGCGCGAGGCGTCGGTGGGCTTCCTGCGCACGTTGCGGCCCGCAGAGGAATCGGCCGAGAGCATGTTCCGCACCGAGGCGCGTGCGCTAGGTTATTCGCTTCCCGACGGCGCCAACATCGGCCTCTTCCTCCACACCGTCAACGCCGCCACGCCCCGGGGAATGGCCGTGATGCGCGAGGCCCAGAAGTTGCTGCGGGGTGCCGGGTATGTCGACCTGACCGAGAAGGAACCAGAGGTTCATGCTGGCATCGGCGGACACTACTCGCACGTCACCGCACCGCTGCGGCGTCTTATTGACCGCTACGCCACCGAGGTCTGCCTGGCCCTTTGCAAGGGCGAGTCGGTTCCGGAGTGGGTGGAGCAGGATGCCCCGCGCGTGATCAAAACGATGGGCCGGACGTCCCAGCTGGCGAACTCAGTGGACCGGGCGTGCCTCAACCTCACCGAGGCCACAGTGCTGCAGCCGTGGGTGGGCCACAACTTCAACGGCGTCATCCTGCGGACCGACCAGGAGAACGACGAGGCCAGGGTGTTCGTCATCGACCCGCCCGTGCTCGCCGATTGCCTCGGCCACCCCGAAGAGCCCCGCGAGGCCACCATGTCCCTCATTCGTGCGGACGTGGAGGAACGCGAGGTCGTGTTCGCCTGGCCGGCGGACTAGCTTGCAGCCTGCGCTAGGATAAAACCTTCGCGGCCGAGCCCTGTTGCACGTCCATCACGTCCAGCCCATCGTCGATCAGGTCGGCGATCGCGTTGCTCGCCTTCTCCGCCGGCACGTATGCGAGCACTGCCTGAGACATGCCGGCAGCAGCCGGGCGCGCGGCTGTGGCCCCGCGCAGCTCCAACAGCTGGATCAACTGGTCGGGCACCGATAGGCCCGGGGTGGGCAGGGGCTGGTCGAGGACGGCGAAAAAGTCGTCGATACGCATGCTGCGTAAGGCCTTCGCTGCGGCAGCCGCTTGCTGCGTTTCCGCCTCGCTGAACGTCACCCACGCGCGCGCAGTTTCCGGGGTCGGGGCGGAGTCCGCACCGTAGACTTGGCGGCGCGCGTCGACCCACTCGACCACACGATCCACCGCTTCGGGCAGCTGGCGCAGGGAAGGGACGCCGAAGTTGGCGCAGGCGTCGTCGATAAGCGTGCGGCCTTCTGTGATTGCCTGATCGGCGAAAGACTCATCGGACGGAGCTGCGACCGAGAAAATTGCGACGCCCGCGCGGCTGGGGTGAGGCGCCTGGGTGAGCGAACCGTCCGAATAATCGATGACGCTCACCGATTCCTCCGCCCCGCGCAATGCGGCCGAGTGGCGGGCACGCAGTACGGGGACCGGCGAAAAGGTTTTCGCAGACTGGCTGGCGATCTCCGCGATGCGGGTGCGCAAGGGTGCGGAATCAATCTCTTCGTCGTCGGCGAGCAGGGCAAGCCCCAACGCTGCATCGGCTGCGTGCAGCGCGCCAAGCCCGGACCCCAGCGGAATGTCACTGACCACGGTGATGTCCATGCCGGCGGTCTCACGCGACAGCATCTGCCTACCGACGAGCGTGTGCACCAGCCCGCCGAAGCGCACCGCGTAACGGCTATCCGTGTCCGGAGATTCTGCCAGCTCCGCGACCTCCGACGTTGTGGCCGTGTCCTCAATGACCCTCGAAGCAAACTCGGCGTGGACTGAGATCGTGGCATCGGTGCGCGGGCTCACCGCCACGGCCGCCCGGTGCCAAGCCAGCCCGGCAATGGTGATCCCACCGAAGTGGTCCGCATTCTCACCCACCACGATGAACGTGCCCGGCGCATCCGCCGTGTGCTTCGGATCCCTGCTGGTGACTTCGCGGTGGACCTTGGCGATGCGCTTTGAGGCGGGGGTGAAGTCAGCAGTCCATTCGGCCATGACAGTCCTTTCCGAGGGGAGGATTTCTCACACAACAGTACCAACCGCGCATGTAGCCTTGAGGTGATCCCGGCGGCACGCCGGAAAGTGTTCGGCGCGAAGCCGGACAGATACTGAAAGGATCCCTTATGAGCGACGAAAAGTTCTACTTCAACCCCTCCACCGGCGAAGTCACCCAGGGGAAAGTCGGCGGCTGGGATGACCGCATGGGCCCCTACGACACCCGCGAGGAAGCACAGCGCGCACTCGACACCGCCGCGGAGCGCAACAAGCGCGCCGAGGCCCAGGACGAGGCTGACGACAACTGGGGCGAGCCCGCGTCCTGGGAGAAGTAAGCGGTAAGGGGGTCCGGTAGGGTTGGCCTGGCCGGGTTGGCCTGGCCGGGTTGGCCTGGCCCCGCGGAGGCCATGAACCTCTGTCTATGAACCGAGTGACTTCACCGTGCTGTCCGGAGCGTCTCAATTCATAGGCAGAGGTTCATGGCATAGCGCTCACAACCCGCCCCGCTCATGGTGCCCCGCTTCGTTCAGCCGTGTCCGGCCAACGCCCGTGCCAACGCCGGAGCTATTCCCACTGCTTCACTTTACGGACCGACTCGAAAAATCTTCCCTGCCACGGAACCGCAGGTCAAACCCCGTAACAGCCGACACTAACAGGGGCGCTTCTGTGGATAACTTACGAAATTCCACAGGTTGAAAGCGTCCGCCTCGACGCGCACCCGTCCTGGTCGCAGACTTAAGACCATGGATGAAAAGTCTCGGGGGCAGTTGGCGGACCTGATCATCAATCTTCGCGCCACACCTTTCGGCGACGAAGAGGTAATTGCGGGCCTGAAGTCCGGTTCACTGACGAAGCTCAGCCGTGACAAAGCCATTCAGACGGAGATCTACCGCTCGCTTGAGGAGCACGAGCGGGCATTCATCCGTGCGCTTGCTGTGGGCAGGGGAGCGCACCGCGCGCTGCTCACCGGGTTTTCGGCTGCGCGGATTCACGGAATGTGGGTGGCAGGACAGTGCAGGGCTCCCGTTGAGTTGGGGTTGAAGAAGACTCCGCCTCGGAGCCAGTGGAATCCAGGCACGGTCTATAGGCGGCTCGATCTCCCGGATGATCGAATCGTTTCGATTGGGGGCGTGCGGACCCCTCGTCTGTTCAGAATCTTCGCTGAAATCGCCCGTCATCACGGATTTCCGAACGCTCTTGTCGCCGCCGATTGGCTGCGCAGAAAGGGGTGGATCTTCACTCGATGCGTGAAGAAGCGGAACTCCTAGGTCGCTTTCCTGGCATTGAGGTGGTTGATCGCGCGATCGAGCACTCCATTCACAACTCTGATTCGGCGCTCGAGCCGTACGCACGTGGAATTCTCATCGAAGAACGCTTGCCTGTTCAGGGACAAGCATTGCTTTGCGACGGTTCCTACCGCACCGACCTCCTCATCGGCACGACCACAGTTGTTGAAATCGATGGGGATGAAAAATACTTCGGAAAACACGGGCCGACCAGCCACGTACTGGTGGATGAGAAAAAGCGTGAAAACCGGATTCGGAACACGGGAAAGAGTGTGCTGCGGTACGGAGCCGATGACTTGTTCAACCACAGGGATCGGTTCGTGAGGGAAGTACGGGCGGATTACGAGCGGCATCTCAAACGTGACAGCGCCCAGCGACCGTAACTACGCGAACCGCCGTGGTGCCATGAACCTCTGTAAGGTCCGACCCGCGGGAGTGCCATGAACCTCTGTAAGGTCCGAACCGCCGTGGTGCCATGAACCTCTGCCTATGAACTGAGAGGATGCCGGTTTCAGAGAGTTGCTACTCAGTTCATAGGCAGAGGTTCATAGCGTCTTGCGGATCGGGGCAGATCGGGCCGGATCGGGCCGGGCGGCGCTACTTCTTCTTGCCAGACTTGACCGGCTTGACCTTCTTGAAGGCCTTCTTCACCTCAGTGATGGCGTCCGGGTACCCCTTGAGCGCCTCGTTGCCGCGGGCGATCTCCCGCTGGAAGAGCATGCCGTAGGCGAAGGTGTCCTCGCCGCGTTTGCGGGCTTCGCCGGCGATCTGCTGGATCCGGTCGCGGGAGGTCACCGCGTCCTGGAAATCGCCGAGGGCCTCCTGGAGCTGCTTGCACGCCTTCGATAGCTTTCCGGCGTTCAACCCACTGTCCTTGGCGGCGTTAGCGGAGTAGCGCAGCTTCTTAGCAGCTTTGCGCACATCGTGGACGTACTCTTCACGGTCGTGAAGGGGCAGGGAGGTGTCCTGGTAATACTTCTCGGCCTTCTTCTGGCGCTTCATCAGCTTCTTGTAGCCGGTGGCGAGGTGGTCGTAGAGGATCTCCTCGGGCTCGGCGCCCTCAGACTCATCAGCTTCAGCCTCCACCTCGGGGAGCTCGAAGTCCGCGGCGGCGGAAGGGGACTCGGCGTCGAATTCGGCAGCGTCCGAACCCGGCAAGGCGTCCGGCGCACCTGCGCCAGGCACCGGCTCCCCACCGAGTTCTGGCGACAGGGGTGGGTTGGCCAACAAGGCGTCGATGTCGTCGAGAAGCTGGAGGTAGCGGTCGGAGTCGAGGGTGCGCACGATGCGGCGGTGGGCGCGCTCGTACTCGCGGCGCATGTCGCCGCGGATGTGCTCGTCGGCATCCGGGTCGACCATGCCGGTGTCATCCGATTCGAGTAGGCCGACGAAGCGCTCCTCGACGACCTCGGCGTCGCGGGCGGTGCCCAGCAGGGAGGCCAGCTCCTTGAGCTCGGACTCAAGGTGGGACAGCTGCGGGCCGGCAAGGATGCCTTCGAAAGTCTCCATCAGGGAGCGAAGCTCACGGGTGGCTACGCGCATCTGGTGGACGGAATCCCATTCGTCGTTGCGGACGCGGGGATCCCACTCGACGAGCTTGTCACGCTGGGCGCGAAGCGAGTCGACGACGGCCTTGGCGGGGGAGTCGTTGGAAAGCGGCGTGACCGAGGGCGGAACCGGCGCGTTGTTCACGGAGGTGCCCAGGGCGGTGGCGAGCTTGGAAGCGGATGCGGACTTGCGTGCACCCGCGTTGATCAGCACCGTCGTGGCCTCGTGGATAAGTGCGCCGCCGTCTAGGGACTCGGCGAGGGCCGGGCCGAGCTCGACCTCCCACTCGCGCCAGGAGGTTTGCTGGCCACCGGGCAGCAGGGACCATGCGGTGACGCGGTCGTCGCAGAACTCGGCGACGACGCCGCCGTCAGCACCCAGCAGCTGTGTCTCGGCGCGGTTGTTGTCGATCTGCGCGATCGGCGCGAGCGGCTCACGGCGCACAATGGCGCGCACGGCGGAGAGCAACTGAGCCGGCGGCGTGGACAGATCCTCCAACGGCGCGTGCAGCTCCAAGCGGCCGTGGGTGGCGGGCAGCTTCAGGTGCCAGCCGTCGTCGTTACCGCCCGAGCGCCGGCGCAGGGTGATCTTCGCGCGGGTGAGGCGCAGGTCCGCAGTGTCGTAGTAGATCGCGGACAGGCTGTGGTGCGCGGTGTGGCCGAGCGTGTCCACGCCACTCAGCGAAGACAGGTCCGGCGCTGCAACGGAATCGTCGACGGCGAATTTCGCCTCGACCTCAAGAAATGTCTCAGAACCCAGTCCAGAACTCATGGTGATATCGCCTTTCGAGCAACTTTCGTGCGAACGGAGGAATTTACCTCTAGTTTACCTAAGGACCATGCGGCCCGGGGAAACCTAGCGCGCGTCCCCGCTACGCTGGTTGCCATGAACAGCCAACAAGAAAACGTCCTGCGCGACGTCGAAGAACGCGACATCCGCTTCATCCGTCTGTGGTTCACGGACCTGTTCGGTTCGCTGAAGACTGTGATGATGTCGCCGGCGGAGTTGGAGACCGCATTCGACGAGGGCGTCGGCTTTGATGGCTCGTCCATCGAGGGCTTTTCGCGCATCTCCGAGTCGGACACTCTGCTGCTGCCGGATCCGTCGACATTTCAGCCGCTGCCATTCGACATGGATGACGGAATGCAAACAGCCCGGATGTTCTGCGATATTTCCATGCCGGACGGCAGCCCGCTCTACGCCGATCCGCGCCAGGTCCTGCGCCGGACACTGAACAAGGCTGCCGATGACGGTTTCGAGTGCGTGGCCAGCCCGGAGATCGAGTTCTTTGTGCTCACCGAAGGCAGCGATGACAAGGAGCCGAAGCCTGTCGATGACGGTGGCTACTTTGACCAGGCGAAGCGGAATGCGGCGCCGCAGTTTCGTCGACAAGCGATCTCCGCGCTTGAGTACATGGGCATTGTGACGGAATTTTCGCACCACGAGGGCTCACCGGGGCAGCAGGAAATCGACCTGCGCCACACAGACGCGCTGACCATGGCGGACAACATCATGAGCTTCCGCTACGTGGTGAAAACCGTCGGTGAGGCGAATAATGTGCTGGCCACGTTCATGCCGAAGCCGTTCCGCGAGCACAACGGCTCGGCGATGCACACTCACCTGTCGCTGTTCGAGGGTGACTCGAACGCGTTCCACGACCCTGACGATGAATACTCGCTGTCGACGACCGCCCGCCAGTTCATCGCCGGCGTCATCGAGCACGCCAGCGAGATCTCCGCGGTGACCAACCAGTGGGTGAACTCCTACAAGCGCCTCCAGTTCGGTTCGGAGGCGCCCACGAGCGCGACGTGGGGAGTGTCCAACTCGTCCGCGATGGTGCGCGTGCCCACCTACCGCCTGCACAAAGAAGCTTCTCGACGCATCGAGGTCCGCACCGTCGACTCCGCCGCCAACCCCTACCTCGCGTTCGCCGCAGTGCTCGCGGCAGGGTTAGATGGCATCGACAAGGAAATGGAGCTGGGCGAGCCCGCCGTAGACGACGTGTTCTCCCTGACCCGCCGCGAGCGCCGCGCGATGGGCTACAAGGACCTGCCCGGCTCCCTCGACGAGGCACTGCGCGAGCTGGAGAAGTCCGAGTTCATGGCAGAAGTCTTGGGCGAGCAGGTCTTCGAGTTCTTCCTCCGCTCCAAGTGGGACGAGTGGCACCAGTATGAAGACCAGATCACGCAGTGGGAACTGCAGACCAATTTGAATCTCTGATCGCTCTGTTGCAGAGCTCCAGAGATCCAAAGGAGGTAAGAAGAAATGGCCCGCAAGACCTCGCCGTCACCTGCGCAACTATCCCTCAGCAGCACGAATGCCGCCGATGATCTGGAGCGGCTCGGCTGGACCGACAACGACGTGCTCTACACGCTCGGCGCGGCCGGTAGCCCCGACCTGACGCTCAACACGGCGTACCGTCTCGCGGAAGCGCTCGGTGATTCCTATGAGGAGCTGCGCCAATCGCTTATCGACGATAAAACCCTCCGCGTCCGGCTCTTCGCCCTCCTAGGAGGATCGACCGCGCTCGGCGACCACCTTGTAGCCCACCCCGAGGAGTGGAAACTCCTGGCGGAGCCGTTGCCAGACAGCAGGGAGATCTTCCACGCCATGCTCTCTGCCGTGGATGCGGTACCGGAAGACGGCGACCCGACCGCGACGGAAGAGCTGGACGCGCCGGGCACCTACCGCGCTGCTGAGGCCGGCAACGACGCGAAGCGGGCGTTGAAGGATGCCTACCGCACGCTGGTGATGCGGGTCGCCGCCGCTGACTTGGCGGGAACCTTTTCATCCTTCAAGGGCGTCGGCGGGGACCAGGAGGAGCTGACGTACCGGGAGGTCACGGAGCTGCTCACCGTCATTGCCGATGCTGCGCTGACCGCAGCCTTGGCGGTGGCGATGCGCTCCGTCCACGACGACGAGAAGGCCGACGGCAAACTGGCCGTCATCGCGATGGGCAAGTGCGGCGCCCGGGAGCTGAACTACATCTCCGACGTGGACGTCATCTTCGTGGCCGAACCGGCTGACGCGAAGGCGACGAAGGTGGCCAGCGAGTTCACGGCGATCGGCAATTCGGCATTCTTCGACGTCGACCCGAATCTGCGGCCGGAGGGCAAGTCCGGTGCGCTGGTGCGCACCCTCGATTCCCACGAGGCGTATTACAAGCGCTGGGCGGACACGTGGGAATTCCAAGCCCTGCTCAAGGCCCGCCCGATGACGGGCGACATGGAGCTCGGCCAGGAGTACCAGGAACGGTTGCGGCCAATGGTGTGGGAGTCGAGCCAACGCGACTCCTTCGTTGAGGATGTCCAGGCCATGCGCCGCAGGGTGCTGTCCAACGTCCCGGAAGACATGCGCACCCGCGAGCTCAAGCTGGGTTCAGGCGGCCTGCGTGATGTCGAGTTCGCCGTGCAGCTCCTCCAACTCGTGCACGGGCGTATCGACGACACCCTGCGCACCCAGAACACCATCGAATCTATCGAGGCGCTCTCCGCCGGCGGGTACATCGGCCGTGAAGACTCGGCCCGGCTCATCGAAGCCTATGAGTTCCTTCGGCTGCTCGAGCACCGTCTGCAGCTGCACCGCTTCCGTCGCACCCACACGCTGCCCGCGGAGGACGACGCGAAGAACCGCCGCTGGCTCGCCCTGACCGCAGGGTTTGTCTCCACCCCGAAGACGCCGGCTGTCGAGGCGATGGAGAAGCACCTCAAGGGCGAGCGCAAGAATATCTCCGACCTGCACTCACGCCTGTTCTACCGTCCGCTGCTCAACGCCATTGCGGGGATGAGCATCGGTGAGGCGTCGCTGACCAAGGATGCTGCCGTCGCTCAGCTCAAAGCACTCGGCTACACCCACCCGTCGCGCGCGTACGAGCACCTCACCGCCTTGGCCAAGGGGACGTCGCGTAAAGTGAAACTGCAGGCCATTTTGCTTCCGACTCTGATGACCTACCTCGGCGACACCGCCGACCCAGATGCCGGCCTGCTCAACTACCGCAAGCTTTCAGAGGCGGCGAACGACAGGTCGTGGTTCCTGCGCATGCTTCGCGACGAAGGCGTTGTCGGTGAACGCCTCATGCACATCTTGGGGACATCCCCTTACGCGGCGAATTTGATTATCAGTGCGCCGGACGTCGTCAAGCAGTTGGGCGACGGTGCCTCGAAACCGAAACTCTTGGACACGAACCCGGACCGTGTGTACAAGTCGCTCATCGCGGCCACGAAGCGCCACGCTGACCCGGACAAAGCCGTCAATGTGGCCCGATCGCTGCGGCGCGCGGAACTGGCGCGCATCGCGTCGGCCGATCTGCTGGGCATGATGAGTGTGCGCGAGGTGTGCGTGCAGCTGTCGTGGGTGTGGAACGCCGTGCTCGAGGCAGGGTTGCGGGCGGAGATCCGCGCCGACCTGATCGAGCGTGAGCTGGAGGAACCGTTGGCGCAGATCGCCGTGATCGGCATGGGGCGCCTCGGCGGTGAAGAACTCGGGTACGGGTCCGACGCAGACGTCATGGTCGTTGCCGAACCGAGCGAGGGTGTCGCAGAAACAGACGCGTTGGCGTGGGCAAAGAAGATCATCGACCAGATGCGCAAACGCTTGGCCAAACCGTCCAGCGACCCGCCGCTCGAAGTCGATCTGGGGCTGCGCCCGGAAGGGCGTTCCGGCCCGGTGGCGCGAACCATCGCCAGCTACCAGCGCTACTACGACGAATGGGGCGCGGTCTGGGAGAAACAAGCCCTTTTGCGGGCCACTGTGTGCGCGGGAGATGTCGAGGTGGGGAAGAGCTTTCTCACAGCCATCGACAAGTTCCGTTACCCGGAAGGTGGGGCTAACGCCGCGGAAATCAAAGAGATCCGCCGCATCAAAGCGCGCGTGGACAACGAGCGGTTGCCGCGCGGCGCCGACCGCGCCACGCACACGAAGCTCGGCCGCGGCGCGCTGTCCGATATTGAATGGACAGTCCAGCTGCTCACGATGATGCACGCCGATGCGTACGAGGAGCTGCACAACACCTCCACTTTGGAAGTGCTCGACTTCCTGGTCACAGATGAGGCGAACGGCATTATTGAGAACACGCAGGCGCGGAAGCTCACAGATGCCTGGCTCATGGCCACCGCTGCACGCAATGCGTTGGTCCTGGTCACGGGCAAACGCATCGATCAGTTGCCCGGTCCGGGGGCGCAGCTCAACCAGGTTGCAGGTGCGGCAGGATATGACCCGCAGGACGCGCAAGCGTTCCTGGACCGCTACCTGAAGGTCACGCGCCGGGCCCACCGCGTGGTGGAGGAAGTTTTCTGGGGCGAAGAACCGTCCTTCGAGTTCGAGTAGCGTTGAGCCCATGGCTATGAATCTCTCGATCGATCTGCAGGACGCGACCTTCGGCGACTTGGTCGCGCTCATCCGGGCGGCGCAGGCGGCGGGTGTGGACAACGCCACGAAGTTGGAACTGGAAGACACAACGCTGCTGGTGAACATCGTCGCCCCGGCAGTGGGTTCCGCGAACCTTGCCACGGCTGAGGACTTTGGGGGTGCGGACGGACCGTCGGGCCGCCACTCGCGCGGACACGAACCGCTGCCAGTGCTGGGGGACAGCGCGATCCGCAGCGTCATCGACATCCTCACCGGCAGGCAGGAGCCTCCCCGCTAAGCGTGTCCTGTGCGGCGGGTAAACTTCTTTAGCGTGGATTACATCTCAACGCGCGACACGTCGAAAACCCCGTACAAATTCACCGACATCCTGCTCGGTGGTCTCGCCCCGGACGGTGGCCTCTACGTGCCCGTCGCGTACCCGCGGATTACGCCCGAGCGTCTTGCGCAGTGGCGCACCCTGTTGGACGAGAAGGGTTACGCCGCTTTGGCCGCCGAAGTGGTCAAACTGTTCGTCTCCGACATCCCGCCGGTGAAGATCGAGGAGCTGACGGCCAACGCGTACCGCACCCCGGTCTTCGCCGATGAGGAAATCGTGCCCGTCACGTCGTTGGAAGACGACATCTACCTGGCGCACCTGTCGGAGGGACCCACGGCCGCCTTCAAGGACATGGCGATGCAGCTGCTCGGCGAGTTCTTCGAGTTCGAGCTGGCGCGGCGCGAAGCCACCCTCAATATTCTCGGCGCGACCTCCGGCGACACCGGTTCTTCTGCCGAGTACGCCATGCGCGGCCGCGACAATATCCGCGTGTTCATGCTCACTCCAGCAGGCCGCATGACCCCCTTCCAGCAAGCGCAAATGTTCGGCCTGGATGAGCCCAACATCTTCAACATCGCCCTCGACGGTGTCTTCGACGACTGTCAGGACGTAGTCAAGGAGGTCAACGCCGACGCCGCGTTCAAGGAGAAGTACTACATCGGCGCGGTGAACTCGATTAACTGGGCCCGCCTGCTCGCCCAGACGATCTACTACATCTCCACCTACCTCAAGGTCACGGCGGCTCCGGGTGAGGGGGAGGAGCCGCAGCAGATTTCCTTCTGTGTTCCCACCGGCAACTTCGGTGATATCTGCGCAGGTCACATTACGAAGCAGATGGGTTTGCCCGTCGACAAGCTCATTGTGGCGACGAACGAGAACGATGTGCTCCACGAGTTCTTCACCACGGGCCAGTACCGTCCGCGCTCCGCTGCCGAGACGCAGGCGACCTCCTCGCCGTCGATGGATATTTCCCGCGCATCCAACTTCGAACGATTCATCTTCGATGTGCTCGAGCGCGACGCAGATCGCACGAGCGACCTGTTCGCGGTGCAGGCGAAGGCTGACGGCTTCGAGCTCGAGGACTACCTCATGGAGCAGATCCGCGCCGATTACGGGTTCCTGTCCGGCAAGTCCACGCACGCAGATCGCTTATCGACGATTCGTGCCACCCACACCGACCACGACGTCATGATCGATCCGCACACCGCAGACGGTGTCTTTGTCGCGCGCGGTGTGGCGGACCGAGTGGACACCCCGATTGTCGTGCTGGAGACCGCGCTGCCGGTGAAGTTCTCCGAGACCATCGTGGAAGCGACTGGTGTGGAACCGGATGTTCCGGAGCGCTTCGCGGAAATCATGGATGCGGACCGCCATGTCGTGGATATGCCGAACAACGCCGAGACCGTGAAGCAGTACATCGCTACAATCGCCGACAGCAACGCAGCCGAGGACAACGAGTAGAGGAGCACCCATGGCGCAGGAACAGTTCGCAGGCCCCGACCACTACACCGAGTTCGACCCGGAGAAGTTCGTCCGCGACCTGAAGGTCCAAAAGTCCGTGGATGAGGACGACAAAGGCGGAAAAGCTGCGAGCGAGAAAGATGCCGCTGGCATCGACGACACCGCCGCGAACGCCGATTCTGACTCCGCCGATCAGGTGTAACCACCACGGGTTGACCCAACGGTGACGCAACCATCTATGCATCCGTCTGAGCCCCCGCGGGAGTACCCCGTGCAGGGGAGCGACGAGCTGCCCGTTCATTACCAGCTGCAGCCGCTGCCTCAGCCACAGCCGCATCCGCAGCGCGGGTCGAGCGACAGTAGTTTGACACTGTGGTCGGCGCTGATCGTCATCATGACGTTCGTTGTCGCCTCGGTGGTGTGGCTCGGCGTGAGCACCTCGGATTACCCGACTCTCACCGTCGAGGAGCGCCAGGCGCGCGAGGATGTCCGGACCCCCGGGGAGCCGGCGGCTGATGCACCCGTAGAGGAGCTGCCGGGGACCCCCGTCATCCAGCCGACGTTCGCTCTGTGGGCCCCGGGCACAAAGATCCAGTCCACGCAGCATTACCCCCAGCCAGGCGAAGTTTTCACGGCGCAGTCATGCACTGTCGCGTTCAGTTTCAGCGCCGACGACGGCCGCAACTTCGCCGTCACCGCGGGCCACTGCGGGCGCGAAGGCGACCTGGTGTGGCCGACGAACGCGGAGACGGTGCACGACTTTTCTGTTGAAGCGGGCCGTTATATTTACTCGGGGCTGTACAGCGATGAAAACGGTGACATCGATGTGGGGATCATTGAGATCACTGACCCGAACCGCTTCATGGATCTCGTGGGTGACCCGATCGACACCGGCCTGTACAAAGGCAAGATGGAGCCCGGCGAGCGCATCTGCAAAACCGGCGGAACCACTGGGTTAACCTGCGGAGAGTTCAAGGCGACGGAGCGCATCCAGGTAATCCGCACGGAAGCGGATGTGGAGCGTGAAACCCACGGCGACATCGCCAACGTGTGCGCCCTGCCCGGTGATTCTGGCGGCCCGGTGTTCTACATCGTCGGTGACCGCGCCACGATCATCGGCGTGGTCTCGGGTACTGAAGCTGGCCGTGCGCACGAGGAGTGCGACATCCCCGGCGCAGAGACCAAGATGATGAGCTACTCCAACCTCAACCAGGTCATGGAAGTGATTCGTCGCGTTGTCCCCAACGCTACGTTTTCAGATCAGCGCTGGTGAGATTCGCCCGTGAGCTCTTCTGTCGTTGCGTAGTCGGGCTTCCCGCGAGATTTGACCACACGGTGCACTTCGTTGGGGCTGTAGGTGTACAGGTTGATCTTCTCGATCGCGCGGGGCCGGCGCAGCGGGTTCCACGTCTCGTGGATCTTCTCGGCGACGTCATTAGAGTCGACGAACCAGTTCATGGTCACAGCGTTCTTGTGGCCGCGGTTGGGGTGGTTGGCAAAGTCGATTGAGTCCGCTTTGCCGTCGAGAGCAAAGGTGAGCATGCGCTCGATCGTCTCCGGAGGCAGCGAGGTGTAGCAAAAGCCGTTGAAGGTCACGCGGGTGTTATCTGGGGTTTCCAGAGCCATTGCGTCCAGGCAATTCTGCTCGAGCAGCCGGCTGATATGTCCTGTTAGCTCCGGCATCATGCCGAGCGCTTCCTCGGACACAGTGCCGGTGACTGCGACGCCGGTGTAGGTGCGTGCCGTCGCGGCGTCCTGGATGAGGTAGGAGCGTATCGACGATTTCACCTGCTTCTCATCCGTGCCCGGGGGCGCCGGCTTGGGTTCTCGGGTGACAGCGACCTTGTCCTCCTCGCCCGGACCGGTCACCGTGGTCACCGGGGTGGTCGTGGACTCGGTGGTAGTGGTGCTGCTTCCACTCGTCCCCGTTGTCGCCGTAGCGGAAGCTGCACGTTCTTCGGCGCCGGACTCGTAATTGAACAGCCCAATGGTGAGGACCACGCAGATAACAAGCAGGGCACCGAACCCGACGATGAAGGCTGGGGTGGGCAGGCTGCGCAGGTCTCTCATAGTGCTTCTAAACTTTAGCGCCCTTTGCCCGCAACGTAGACTTGGCGGTATGCCCATTCCAGATTTCATTGTGGAGACTCGCAAGAAGATCGGCCATGACCCCATGTGGATCCCCGCCGTGTCGGCGTTGGTCCTGCGGGATTCCACGGACGGTTCCGCATGGGCAGTGCCGGAAATTCTGCTGGTCAAAAGGGCAGACAACGGGAAGTGGACCCCGGTGACGGGGATTTGTGATCCCGGTGAGGAACCGCAGGACGCGGCTGTGCGCGAGGTCATGGAGGAAACCGGTATCGAGGCTGCTCCCGCGGCGCTGATTGGTGCTGGTGCCATTGGCCCGATCACCCATGAGAACGGCGACCAGGCGAGCTACATGTCCATCGCGATCCGCCTTGAGCCTGTCGACGCCGCCGCGGCCCCGCACGTCGCCGACGACGAATCGACGGAGGTCGGCTGGTTCTCTGTCGCCCATATGCCGGTCACGGACCCAAAGTGGCGCCTTGTCATTGCCGACGCGATCGCCCAGCGCAAGCACCCGGCTAATTTCTCTCCGCGCATGGGATTCACCAAGCGGTGACGGGTCCAGGCTCTCGCGTCCAGTTCGGGGTGGATGTCAGCGAGCACCAGGATGGCATCAGCCTCGTGCGTGCTGCAGCCGAAGGCATCGAGTTCGCGGTGGTGCGCACCACGGATGGCACGTACAAAGACCGCACATACCGCTCGCATATCGACGATGCCTCCCACGCCGGCATCGCAGCCGAGTCCTACCACTACCTGCGTAACCCCTCGGAGGGCACCACGATCGCTCAGCAGGTCGAGGCATCCCTCGAGGTGATGTCAGACGCGCAGCGCCCGGTGTGGCTGGATTGTGAAACCCCTGCGGGACTCCACCTTGACCACATCCGCGAGGCGCGCGATCTTTTCTTGCAAGCGGGTGTTCCCGTGCGTGGCATCTATACGTACCCGCACTTTTGGCGGTGGCGGATGCTCGGTGCCGACACCCGGGAGTTCGGCCAGGTGTGGTTAGCCCAGTACGGACAAAACCCGGCCGGTCCGCCCGCGGAGATCTACACGGGGGAGTGGCCGGGTGCCGTCGGCAAGCAAGCGCCCGCAATGTGGCAGTTCAGCTCGCGCGGTCACGTTGCTGGCTTCGAGGTCGACGTGAACGCGCGGACGAACTAGCGCGGGTTCTCCTCGGTACCGGTCGAGGAGTCAGTCTCCGGGGAAGGACCTGTCGATGTGCCGGCTGAAGTGCCGCCTGAGGTGTCACCCCACGTGGACTGGCCGCCAGAAGACGGGACGTCAGACGACGCGGTGCCAGAGGACGATACGTCCGTCGTGGACGAGGTGCTCGAAGGCTCGACGCGGTAGCTGGTGCTGCCGGACTGCTGGGTGCTGCCGGACTGCTGGGTGCTCTGCTGCGGTGGCTGGAACCCCTGCTGGTCCTGCTGGTACGGCTGCTGGAAACCCTGCTGCGGCTGCTGGGCGGGCTGGCCGTATGGCTGCGGTTGCTGGAAGCCCTGGCCTGGCTGGCCTGGCTGCTGGAAACCCTGCTGGCCTTGCTGGCTCTGCTGCTGGAACTGCTGCTGCGCGTTGCGCTGCTGTACCTGCTGGACGGAATTCTTCGCCTTGGCGAACTGGCCTTCAATGCCAGAACGGCCCTTGACAAGCAGGAAGATGCTCAACGCCAGAGCCAGGATGCCGAAGAGCAACCACATCCACCACCCGGCGCCGAGGGAGGTGTAATCGTCGCCGATCGAGCTAAAGAAGAAGAACAGGATGCCGGAGAGCTGCAGACCAGCACCGATGATACCGAGAATGGCACCGAGCTTTTCCTTGCCCAGGAAGTAGAGAACCGTCGCCGCGATGTAGCAGCCCAGAGTCAGGACGGTGCCGATGCCGATGAGGAAGGTGCCCGTCACTTCCTCCTTGAGCGCTGCCTCACCGAGACGGCCGAGGCCAGAACTTTCGACGCTGAAGGCACCCCACCAGTTGAGCGTTCCGCCGATGGAGCCCAATCCTTCAAAATCATCAAGGTCGACAATAGTCCTGGACACAGTCATGAAACTGGTCAGGAAGCTCAGCAGGAAGAACCCGAGCATTGCCCAGGTAGGCCATACCGGCGTTACCTTCGGCGCCTGCATCGTGCCGCCGGGCTGGCCTGGCTGCGCGCCCCACTGCGGCTGGCCCTGCGGCTGACCCGGCTGATTCGGCTGCGCGCCCCACTGCGGCTGGCCCTGCGGCTGGCCCGGTTGCGCGCCCCACTGTGGCTGGCTCTGCGGCTGATTCGGCTGATTCGGCTGCGCACCCCACTGCGGCTGGCCCTGCGGCTGATTCGGCTGATTCGGCTGCGCACCCCACTGCGAGGGGTTTGGCTGGTGGCCGGGTTGCGGACTGCCCCACTGACCTGCGGAGTTAGAAGCGGGGTTGTTCGGTGTTGTCATGGTGACCTTTCCAAAGATGAAGTTTTCGGTCTTTAGACTATCCGAAAAACTTCCAGCGGAAAGGATTAGTCGGAGATTCAACCCCGGCCGCAGTTAATTAGGCTCGGCCTTCCTTTACCCAGCCGATGAACCTGCTCGAACACAGCGACCAGTGAATGATGAGCAGAACGGGAATGCTCAAAGCAACAGTGTCGAGCCAGTTAGAGCCGTTGACCAATGCGACCTGGTGTCCGCCCATGCTCACCGTTCCCGGCGGGAACGTGCAGGCCCACCATGCGGGGGAGTAATCCACCCAGCGCACGACGTTCGGGTAGAACTTCACCATCGCGAAGATCGCAAGGGGAATGGCGATCACCAACGCAGTTAGTCCGTAGCCGATGGAGTAGTGGCCGGGGTAGAGGAGCTGAATTGCTGTTGTCGATTGGCCGACAACGCCGAGCGGAACCCATGCTGTTGCCGAGTTGGCACCGCTGAGATCTACGTTGCCGCGCCACAATTGCCAGTAGACGTAAATGAAAATCGGCACGGCGGTGAAGAAGGACATCACGAAGAAAACGGTGCCCATCGTGTGGTAGAGCTGCCCGTAGTCGCGGGCGAGCCACGCGCCCACAGACGACGAAATCATCGGGCCAACGAGGGGGAGACCCCAGGTGAACTTTGGGGGTCCTTCAAAACGCGTGAGCTGAATTGCCCACGTGATCACAGTGGCCGGCGCTCCGATCCAGAACCCGATCAGGCGGAAAACTGTGTGGCCGGTCAGCCCCGACATTGCCGCCCCCAGGGCGAGGATGCCGATGAAGAACATTGACCACGCTGCCATGGAGGTGCGGCGGAAACTCGGTTGGCGGTAACGCACGAAACCGACAATGAGAACGGCCAGGATCCCCCACGCGATCGCGGCAAAGATGCCGGAAGCGATCCTCAGGTCGAGTTCGACGAGGAGGCGGGAAACGATTGAGGTTCCCATGAGACTGCCGCCCCATTCGGGTCCAGGGGGCGGCAGTTGGCGGAATTTGGCAGGCACTCTGGGCATCGTAGTCCTCGGCTCGTGGAGTATCTACTCGGTTCGTCTCGTGCCCCCCAAACGGCCGTTAATAGGCAGAAGGATAGGGTGTACCGGCTTGAGGGGGTTGTACTGCGGGGTATTTCTTGCCGCCTGCAACGAGAACAACGATGTAGAAAATGAAGCCACCAACCGAGGCTGCGAGGAAGAGCCACAAACCAGTGCCCGGGGTGACCGTGAGGTTCTCTTCCATTTCGGGGGCAACGGATATGAAGAAGAAAATCAAGCCTGTGCCCGCCATCTGAGCAAGAGCGGCGAGGATGCCGGGTAAGGCAGATAGCCGGTTGTTGAACAACACGCATATCACGGCAAGTCCTGCCAACACGAGAACCACGATGACGCCGCCACTGATCACGCTGATCAACGTCTGGAAGTCCTCGTCTTCAACGAGTTCCTGCCTTTGTTCCTCTTCGGCTGCCTCGATGTCGTAACCCAGCGCGTCTTCGTCGAAGCCGACGGCATCGAACTCCACGTGCCCCCACCAGTTCAGGGTCAACCCAACATAGCCATCGGCGTCCACTCCTTCTGGCAGCATCAGGGAGCTCACCCCGTATTCGTTCGCAAGATCCTCCGTCGTCATTTTGGCGATCATCATCGGAAGGAACGTACTGCCAAGGATCAACAAGAAAAGGGCGATCACGCCGAGCTTTGGCCAAACGGGGGAACGACCCTCCAACCCGGCGTGGGGATTATATGGCGCATACGCAGCGCTTGGCTGGGCGGCAGGGGTGTACTGTGGCTGGGGTTGCGGGGTGTACTGCGGCTGGTTTGTGTATTGCGGGTAACCGCCTTGGGACGCATGCGGGGGCTGAGCTGAAAACGGGTTGTAGGGGGTACTCATAGTGCGGGCCCTTTCGGACAGTTCAGGAAAGTTCGACAACGAAGCCTAACCCACAGACCGGGCTCGTGAGGAGTGAGCCAGTCGCGGTCTACGAGGTCAATGCGAACGTGTTTCGCGTGACCAATGCATACGCGACAGCTGCTGCTGCCACGGTTGCCAGGAGAGATATCGCAAGATCGCTTGTCGACGCTGTCGTCAGACCCGCTCCGCTCACCCCGAACGCTTCCGGCGCGTAGCCGAACGTATTGCCCACCGCGTGAACCGCCGTCGCCGCCGCAATTCCGCGGGTGGTGTAGGTGAGGAATGCCGCGCACAGTGTTCTAGACGTCGAAGTACAGCTCGTACTCCAGCGGCGTCGGGCGCAGGCGGTTTGGCTCGATCTCGAGGTCGTACTTGAGCTTGATGTAGGTCTCGATGAGGTCCTCGGTGAACACGTCTCCTTCGGTGAGGAATTCGTGGTCCTCCTCCAATGAGGCCAGGGAGGCCTCGAGAGAGGTCGGGGCCTGCGGGATGGACTTGGCCTCTTCCGGCGGCAGCTCGTAGAGGTCCTTGTCCACCGGCTCGTGCGGCTCGATGCGGTTCTTCACACCGTCCAGACCGGCGAGCATCATCGCCGCAAAGCCGAGGTACGGGTTGCCCGACGGGTCCGGAGCGCGGAACTCAATGCGCTTAGCCTTCGGGTTGGAGCCGGTGATCGGGATGCGGATCGCGGCGGAGCGGTTGCGCTGGGAGTACACGAGGTTGATCGGCGCTTCAAAGCCCGGAACCAGGCGGTGGTAGGAGTTCAGCGTCGGGTTGGTGAACGCCAGGACAGCACCAGCGTGGTGGAGGATGCCGCCGATGTAGAAGCGGGCGATGTCGGACAGGCCGCCGTAACCGGACTCGTCGTAAAACAGCGGCTCCCCGTCCTTCCACAGGGACTGGTGGGCATGCATGCCGGAGCCGTTGTCGCCGGCAATCGGCTTGGGCATGAACGTCGCGGTCTTGCCCCACTGGTGCGCGGTGTTCTTGATGATGTATTTGAAGGTCTGCAGGTCGTCGGCAGCGTGCAGCATCGTGTTGAACTTGTAGTTGATCTCCTGCTGGCCGCCGGTGCCCACCTCGTGGTGGAAGCGCTCGATTTCAAAACCGGCGTTGGCCAGGTTGAGGGTCATGGCGTCGCGAATATCCATGGTCTGGTCGACCGGAGGGACCGGGAAGTATCCGCCCTTCATCGGGGTCTTGTGGCCTAGGTTCTGCGAACCGTCGTGCTCTGCTTCGCGGGAGCGGTTCCACCAGCCCTCGATCGAGTCGACCTCGTAGAAGCTCTTGTTCGCTGCGGTGGAGTAACGGACCTTGTCAAAGAGGTAGAACTCCGCCTCCGCGCCGAAGAAGCAGGTATCGGCGATGCCGGTGGATTCCAGGTACTCCTCGGCCTTGCGCGCGACGTTGCGCGGGTCGCGGGAGAATGCCTCGTGGGTGAACGGGTCGTTCACGAAGAACTTCACGTTCAGGGTCTTCGCCTTGCGGAAGGGGTCGATCTGCGCGGTTGCCAGGTCCGGCATGAGGATCATGTCGGACTCATCAATCGTCGTAAAGCCCTTGATGCTCGAACCGTCGAATGCGAGACCTTCTTCTACTGCATCCTCGTCAAACATGGATGCGGGGATGGAGAAGTGGTGCTCGATGCCCGGAACATCCGTGAAGCGGACATCAACGAATTCCACCTCTTCGTCTTTGATGAACTTCATTGTGTCCTGGATGTTGTCGAAGGCCACGGGGAAAACTCCTTGATTGCGGATCAGTTACCCCATCGATCGTACCGAAAAATCGATGTCCTCTATCCTTGACATCTATGGCGAACCCCAAGAAAAACTGGCGCGACGGGCCCGAGCTCAACACCGGTGATGCCTGGGCCGAGCCTGGCGAATGGCCGGGGCAAAACCTTGGCCTGCCGCAAGAGGGATCTGGGGCGCAAGCGTCAGTCTTGCGGCGCTCTGGCGCGGTACTCATTGACTGGGTGATCTGCTGGATCATCGCCGCGTTCATCAACATGTACACGTCCGGGCTCGGCGACGTGCCCACGCTGAGGTATCTGCTGTGGATCGTTCTGGGCATTGTCACCGGATGGCTGTTCGCGCGGACACCGGGCATGGCTGTGCTGGGCATGGGCGTTGCGCGTATCGACGACCCCGGTAACCCCGTCGGTCTGTGGCGCGCCGCTGTGCGCACGCTGCTCACCGCGTTCATCTTGCCGGCAGCGATGGTTGACGCTAACGGCCGCGGCCTGCACGACCGCGCAACTGGCACGACAGTCATCCTGAGCTAGAAAGCTAAGCGTTGATCGGGCGGGGAGTGCCGTCGAACTTCCTGTTGAAATCGATGTAGCGCGAGGGATCTTATGGCGAACTAGGTGCGCCCGCAGTGCGCGCGCACAGGGTGCTTACTTGCCTTGACGCTGCTGCATACGGCGCATTTTGCGGTTCATGCCCGACATGTTCTGCGCCTGGTGCGGCATTGGACCCTTCGGCAGGCCCTGCTGCTGCCCGCCACGGACGTTATCCATCGCCTCCAGCTTGGCGTTCATAGAGTAGACCTCGTCCTTTTGGTAGTTCTTCGGCAGCTTCAACAGGTGGCGCTGCAGCTTCTTCGGTTCAACCTGGCCCTCGCCGCTGCCGACGAATACTTCGTGGATGGGCACGCCGCCGATGAGACGGTCCACGCGCTTGCGTTCTTTGTCCATGAGCGGCTTCAGCCGCTTCTCGTCGCCTTCACCAACCAAGACCACGCCCGGGTTGCCTACCACGCGGTGCACGGCATCCATCTGCGGCGTCGCGGCGACAGCCTTCTTGGTCAGCCACACGATGCCCATCGTGTTCTTCATGTTGTCCAGCGTCCAACCGGCAGCGCCCGGCGTATCGCCGATCTCTTCGTACATGGAGCCTTCAAGACGGCGGGTGAAGATGAACATGGCCAGCACGAAACCGAACAAGAGGCCGAGCACCAGCAGGAACCACTTTCCGCCGGTCAGCATGCCCAGCAGGAAGAACGCCAACCCGACACCGAGGATCGCCAGCAGCATGTACGGGATGAGCTTCTTATCCCGCTTGCGCTGCATGTTGAACGCCTGCCACACCTGCGAGCGCGTCTGCTTGCGCTGGGAGCGCTTCGCGGTGCGTTGCTCTTTCTTCGCGGTCTTCGCTGCGGCTGCTTGCTTGTCTTTGGCCATGGGGACAAGCCTATCAATCAGCATGCTTATCGACGTCCCCCACCCGCCACGTTCCTACCCAGCCCCATCCGGGACAACGACAAACCCGCGGCCGCCACAAAGGGGGAGTGGGGCCGCGGGTTGTCGTCGATAAGCAGGCTTGGGCTAGAGCGCCTTGATCTCTGCGTTCAGGTGCAGCTTCTCCGGCTTGGAGGAGCCGCGCAGCTGCAGCTCGTAAGAGCCGTCACCCTGCTCGATGGTCCACAGTGCCACCGACGCCGGGATGACAACAGGCTTGACGAACTCGACGGAGTAACGCAGCGCGCCCGGCAGCTTGCCCTCGAGCGGAGCGAGGACCGCGGCAGCAGAGTACATGCCGTGCGCGATGACCGCCGGGAAGCCGAACAGCTTCGCACCCACGTTGGATGTGTGGATCGGGTTGTGGTCGTTGGAAGCATCCACGTACGCGTTGACGTTGTCGCGGTTCCAACGCCAACGGGCATTCGGCTTGAACTCTGGCAGCTCCGGCTTCGGCAGAACCTTGCCGGTGTCCTCGCCGCGGGTGGTCACAGCCAGCTCGGCGTCTTTGGCGAACTTGGCACCCATTGCGAGGAAGCTCGAGGTCTGACGCCATACGACATCGTTCTCACCCTCAGGGGTGACCTCGGTGATCATGTCGACGATCAGGCCGCGGCGGTGCGGGCGCAGGTTCTGGCCGTAGCAGCGGATGTTGTAGGTCTCATCGACCGTGAGGGTGCGGGACTGCTCAATCACATTGGACACGTGCACCGCACCGATTGCCGGAACCGGGAAGTCCGGGCGGGACATCAGGTCCATGATCATCGGGAACGCCAGCACGAAGAAGTACGTCGGCGGGATCTCATTGCCCAAGCGCAGCCCAGTCGCGGAGGTGTACGCGGCGAGGTTGTTCTTGTCGATCTCCACTCCGTCGACCTGGATCGCCGATGTCGGATCACCCTTCGCGGAGCGGGTCTCACCCACGACGGGCAGAGCGCCCATGAAGATCTTGCGGTTAATGGCCTTCAGATCCGGCACGGCCTTGAGCGTTTGGAAGTCGCGGGTCTTGCCGGACACAATGCGCTCGTTGTGGGTCTCAGCGCCAGCGTTAGCGTCCGTCTCTGCCTTGACCTCCTCGGCCTTAGCCTCTGCGTCGGCCTTGACTTCCTCTGCCGTGGAGGAGACCTTCTCCTGGACGTCCTCAACCTTGTCGGCCACAGTGTTCTTGACCTCTTCGGCCTTCGCGGCAGCCTTGTCGGCGAGGTTCTCGGCGCGATCCTGAGCTTCTGCGGCAGTCGCCTTCGCCGTGTCGGCGACGTCCTCGGCCTTGTCTTCTGCCTTGGCGGTGGCCTGCTTTGCGTCAGCCTTGACCTCGGCAGCCTTTGCCTCGGCCTGCTGCTGTGCGTCGTCCTTGGGGTCCTTCTCCGGACCCTTACCTACTGCAGTGGTCATGTTTTTTAAGCTCCAACCAGGTTCTGGCCGCAGACGCGGACGGTGTTGCCGTTGACGGAGGTCGACGACGGAGCGGAGAAGTACGCAACAGTCTCAGCAACGTCGAGCGGCTTACCGCCCTGGCTCAGGGTGTTCAGTCGGCGAGCCACCTCACGAGTGGTGAACGGGATGGCATCGGTCATCTCAGTCTCGATGAAGCCCGGAGCCACAGCGTTGATGGAGCCGCCCTTCTCAGCGATCTTGTCGGCAAGCGCATCGACGAAGCCGACCACGCCAGCCTTGGTGGTGCCGTAGTTAGTCTGGCCGCGGTTACCGGCGATACCAGAGGTGGAGGAGACACCGACGATGGCCGGCTTGTCAGCGAATGCGTCAGCCTCAAGCAGAGCCTCGGTGATGCGCACCGGTGCGACCAGGTTGATGTTCTGGACCATGTTCCAGCGGCTGTCATCCATGTTGACCAGCAGCTTGTCGCGGGTAACGCCAGCGTTGTGAACGATGGTGTCGATCTTGCGGCCGTAACGCTCCTGAGCGTGCTTAGCAATCTCTTCCGCAGCCTTCGGGTCTGTCACGTCGAGCGGCAAAGCGGTGCCCTTGACCTTGTTGGCGGTCTTGGCCAGGCCTTCACCAGCCTGCGGAATGTCCACGCAGATCACCTTGGCACCGTCACGGGCCAGGGTCTCTGCGATAACGGCGCCGATGCCGCGGGCGGCACCGGTGACCACGGCGAGGCGGCCAGCCAGCGGCTTCTCCCAGTCTTCCGGCTGATCAACATCGGCCGGGGTGACGCGGATGACCTGGCCGTCGACAAACGCGGACTTGCCGGACAGCAGGAAGCGGAGGGTGGACTCCACCTTGGAGATCTGGCCGCCGTCGATGGAGGGGTCCACGTACACCAGCTGGACGGTGCCGCCCTTGCGCATCTCCTTTGCCAGCGAGCGGGTGAAACCTTCCAGCGAGCGCTGTGCAATGCGCTCATCTGTGCCGTCGACCAGCTCCGGGGTGGTGCCGATGACGATGATGCGGGCGTTGTCCAGCACCTTCTTCAGCTGCGGGTGGAAGAACTTGTGCAGGGCCTCGAGCTCCTCCGGCTTGGTCAGGCCGCTGGCATCGAACACGATGCCAGCACGCTTGGTGTCTGCTTCGGCCTTCAACAGCTTGTAAGGGCCATCGAGAAGCTCGGCCAGAGCCGGAGTCAGACGGCCCTCACCGCCAACGACGACCGGACCGTGGAGCAGGGGCTCACCCTGCTTGTAACGACGCAGCGGGTAACCCTGGGGGACACCAGCCTTGGCAGCGAGAGGGGAGTTGATGAACTGTTCGAGGAGGCCTTGGGATGCCACTATTTTCTCCTTCATATAGGCACGTACTGAGGCAAGGGCAACCGTGCGAAATCGGTGGCTCTGTGTCGGATACTATTATAAGATCACTATGGTGACGAACCTTACAAAGGAATGACTTTGTAAAGTGCCAAACAAAAGTCCGGAGAAAATCGCAGGAAGATCCTGGGTTTCTCAACGCTTTTCACGGAAGTGCAGGAATAAGCATGAATGAACCTCGCAAGGTAGCCATCCTCGGCGGTAACCGCATCCCGTTCGCTCGGTCCAACAAGGAATACGCCAACGCATCCAATCAGGACATGCTCACCTCGGCCCTCAACGGCCTAGTGGCGCGTTACGGTCTGCAGGACCAGGAGATGGGTCTCGTCGTCGGTGGTGCTGTGCTCAAGCACGCACGCGACTTCAACCTCGTGCGCGAATCGGTGATCGGATCTGAGCTGGCATCCACCACTCCGGCCTTCGACCTGCAGCACGCCTGCGGCACCTCGCTGACCTCCGCGATCCAGGTCGCTGACGCAATTGCTCTGGGCCGCATCGAGAACGGTATCGCCTGCGGCGCCGACACCACGTCGGACGCCCCACTGGCTGTGAACGACACGCTGCGTAAGACGCTGATCCGTCTGTCCAACGCCAAGTCCACCGCTGACCAGCTCAAGCTCGTCGGTTCCATCCGTCCGAGCCAGCTGGCTCCGGAGCAGCCGCAGAACGGCGAGCCGCGCACCGGCTTGTCCATGGGTGAGCACGCCGCCATCACCGCCCGCGAGATGGAAATCTCCCGCGAGGCCCAGGATGAGCTGGCAGCAACCTCCCACCAGAACCTGGCCAAGGCTTACGACGAGGGCTTCTTCAACGACCTGATGACCCCGTTCCTCGGCGTGCAGCGCGACACTAACCTGCGCCCGGACTCTTCCGTCGAAAAGCTTTCGAAGCTCAAGCCGGTCTTCGGCAAGAAGGACGCGGAGCAGCACGGCGGCACCGCAACGATGACCGCGGGTAACTCCACCCCGCTTACTGACGGTGCAGCGGCTGTCCTCCTCTCCTCCGAGGAATGGGCAAAGGAGAACAACCTGCCGGTCCAGGCGTACATCGTCGACTCCGAGCTGGCAGCCGTTGACTTCGTCTCAGGCAAGGACGGCCTGCTCATGGCTCCGACCTACGCTGTCCCGCGCATGCTCGAGCGCAACGGACTGACCCTGCAGGACTTCGACTACTACGAGATCCACGAGGCTTTCGCCTCCCAGGTGCTGGCCACCCTCAAGGCATGGGAAGACGAGACCTACTGCCGCGAGCGCCTCGGCCTGGACGCTCCGCTGGGCTCCATCGACCGTTCCAAGCTCAATGTCAAGGGCTCCTCTCTGGCAGCCGGCCACCCGTTCGCCGCGACCGGTGCACGCATCCTCGCTTCGGCTGCCAAGGTGCTGGAGCAAAACGGTGGCGGCCGCACCCTGGTTTCCGTCTGTGCAGCAGGCGGCCAGGGCGTCGTCGCGATCATTGAGCGCTAAAGCGCCAAGGCTTCACCTATTCACCACTCTCCGTAAAGGAACACAACCATGACCTCTGTTGAGGAAAAGGAAGGCCGCAAGGCCAAGCCGGAATCCCGCCAACCGCAGACGCTGCCAGAGACCCCCGATGCAGCTGTCGCGGGGAAGCTGAAGGATCTGCTTGACGGCGCATGGGGCGAGCGCAAGGACGACATCCGCGAGCAGCTCAACCGGGAAGAAGCCCTCCCGATGATCGAAGGCTCGGTTGAGGACATCCGCGCAGCCCTGCTGGAAAAGGTCAAGATGGTGGCTGGCTCCGGCATGATGCAGACCGCTTTCTCCGAAGCTAACGGCGGCTCCGGCGAGGCCCACGTGGGCATCCTGGGCCTGGACCTGTTGGGTCAGTTCAACGGCTCCCTGGCGATTAAGTCCGGTGTGCAGTTCGGCCTGTGGGGCGGCGCAGTCGACGTCCTGGGCACCGAGCGTCACCGCGAGTACGCGCAAGGTGCTATGGACCTGTCCATGCTCGGCTCCTACGGCATGACCGAGCGTGGCCACGGCTCCAACGTCCAGGACCTGGAGACCACCGCGACCTATGACCCGGAGACCCAGGAGTTCATCATCCACTCTCCGTCTCCGTCGGCGACCAAGGTTTACATCGGCAACACCGCCCGCGATGGCCGCTGGTCCGCAGTCTTCGCCCAGCTCTACACCCCGGGCGAGGAAGAGTCCCACGGTGTGCACTGCTTCGTTGTGCGCATTCGCGAGGATGACGGCTCCCCGGTCGAGGGCGTCAAGATCGGCGACCACGGCCACAAGGGCGGCCTGCTCGGTGTTGACAACGGCACCCTGACCTTCGACAACGTCCGCATCCCGCGCGAAGCGCTGCTGAACCAGTTCGGCGATGTCGACGAGGCCGGTAACTACACCTCCCCGATCGAGTCGAAGAACCGCCGCTTTTTCACCATGCTGGGCACCCTAATCCGCGGCCGTATTGCCGTCGGTGCTGCCGGCGCAGGCGCGACCAAGTCCGCACTGGCCATTGCCACGAAGTACGCGCACCAGCGCCGCCAGTTCGACTACGGTGACGCCGGCCGTGAAGACAAGCTGATCGACTACCGTGCGCACCGCCGCCGTCTGATCATCCCGCTGGCCCGCACCTACGCTATCCAGCTGCTGCAGAATCAGCTGACCCAGCGTTACGCGGATCAGACCGCACGTCAGGCATCCGGCGAGTGGTCCGTGACCGACCCGACCAAGGCGCAGGCCCTGGCATCCCGCGAGATGGAGACCCTGGCTGCAGCGTTCAAGGCCGTCGCGACCGAGCACGCCACCGACACCATCCAGGAGTGCCGCGAGGCGTGCGGTGGTGCCGGCTTCATGTCCGAGAACCTGCTGACCACCTTCCGCGCAGACACCGATGTGTACAACACGTTCGAGGGCGACAACACCGTTCTGCTGCAGCTGGCCGGCAAGAACCTGCTCACCGCGTACACCAGCGAGATGGCTAACCCGTCTGCGATGGACATTGTGAAGTACGCCGCCACCAACGTGACGGACATCTTCCGCTCCCGCGCTGGCCTGGGTGCCACCGTCCAGTCCGTGGTGGACACGTTCGCGAGCGAAGAAGCGTCGCTTTTCGACGCTGACTACCAGCTCAAGGTGATCCAGCTGCGCGAGCAGCTGGTGATGCGTTCCCTGATCCGCCGCATCCAGGGCGCACGCAAGCTGTCGCGTGCCGAGGGCGCAAAGGTCATCGACAAGGCCCAGGACCACATGCTCAACGCCGCATGGGCGTACATCGAGAACCTGATGGTCCAGGCCATGATCGAAGCAGAGCGTTCCCTGCCGGTCGGCTCCACCGAGCGTGCCGTATTCGAGCAGGTCCGCCACCTGTTCGTCTTCGACACCATCATCCGCAACGCTGGCTGGTACCAGGAGCAAAACGTCATCTCCTCCGGCCGCGTCAAGGCAGCCCGCGCCGCCATCAACGACCTGGTCGACTCGCTTGGCCCCTGGTCTGAGGTTCTCGTGGACGCTTTCGCAGTCCCGTCCGTCGTGCTCGACCGTCCGATCTTCAAGGACGGCGGCACCGACGCCTCCCGCGACAACCCGGAGGCGTGGACGGTTGGGTCCAACGTCCCGACCACGGCGAAAGAGAACTAACTCTACGTAGCTAGTCGCTTAGACGAGCAAGGCCTCCCGGATCACATCCGGGAGGCCTTAGCTTTTCGAGTGCTTCTCAGCTCTAGAATACTACTCGCTGTTTTCTGGAATACTGCTCATCTGTAAACCCAGGTCAAAAGCATGCAGTTCCGCCTATGTGTCCGAGCAGTATTCTATCCGGCAGGGAAGGGGGCGGGACGACCTGAATGAGATCCCGGCCCCTGATGTAGCCGCTAAGCCGACGGCATAGACAGGCCTGGCAAGCCCAGCGAGACAGACGGGCGGCCAGCAGAGACCACCGGCGTCTCCTGGGACGGGCCGTACTTGTTCAGCAGGGTAGAAGCTTCTTGGTCGGTCGCACCCTGAGAGGTCTGTGCGAGGTGCTTGAGGTTCTCCGGCAGTTCACGGCCGTGGAACTTCATCGCCTCGACGTAGAGCTTGCCAGCACGGTAGGAGGAGCGAACCAGCGGGCCGGACATGACCGCAGCGAAGCCCATCTCGTATGCGGCGTCGCGGTACTCAATGAACTCCTCCGGCTTCACCCACCGCTCAATCGGGTGGAACTGCGGGCCGGGGCGGAGGTATTGGGTAATCGTGATGATGTCGGTGCCGGCTTCCTGCATGTCCTGCAGCGCCTCGAGCACCTCTTCGCGGGTCTCGCCCATGCCCAGGATGAGGTTCGACTTGGTGATCAGCCCGTAGTCGCGTGCCGCCTGGATGACCTCCAAGGACCGGTCGTAGCGGAACGCCGGGCGGATGCGCTTGAAGATGCGTGGCACCGTCTCCAGGTTGTGCGCGAAGACCTCCGGTTCAGCCTCGAACACCTGCTGGAGCAGGTCGGGCTTACCAGAGAAGTCAGGGGTAAGGTTCTCCACGCCGGTGTGCGGGTTGAGCTCGTGAATCTTGCGCACGACCTCGGCGTAGAGCCAAGCACCCTCGTCATCCAAGTCATCACGGGTCACGCCGGTGATGGTGGAGTAGTTCAGCTCCATCTCGCGCACAGACTCGGCGACGCGCAAGGGTTCTTCAGGGTCAAGCGGTTCCGGTTTCGCGGAATTGATCATGCAGAAATCGCAACGGCGGGAACAGTTCGCACCGCCGATGAGGAAGGTGGCCTCGCGCGATTCCCAGCACTCGTGAATGTTGGGGCAACCGGCCTCCTGGCACACGGTGTGCAGCGACGCACCGGACACCTTGCGGCGCATGTCCTCGTACTCCGGACCCGTCTTCACCGCATTGCGGATCCACCGCGGCTTCGACTCGATGGGGGTTTGAGCGTTTCGCTTTTCGACGCGCCTTAGCTTGCGTCCTTCTTCTGCCACAGTCACACCATCCAGGTTAGTGCTGCCTTACTAGCGTGTCGAATATCTACGATGCGATTGCCCTACTACGGGGTCGGTGCCGCACCAATCGTGTGGTCGGAGACGTGGAGTTCGCCGGAAAGGGCGCGGGAGAGAGCGTCGACAAGCGTGGGCGTGATGGCATCGGGGGTGATGTCGCGGCCGGTCTCGAGCGACAAGGTGGTCACATCCGCGTCGTTGATGCCGCAGGCGATGATGTGTCCGAAGTACTCGAGTGTGTTGTTGCAGTTCACTGCCAAGCCGTGCATAGTCACACCGCGCGTGACGCGGATGCCCAGCTGAGCGACTTTGCGGTCGCGGCGGAACGTGGCCGGGTCGGCCGGGACCCAGACACCGGAGCGGCCCTCGATCCGACCAGCATCGGCAACGCCGAACTCGCGCACAGCGAAGATCATCGCTTCTTCGATGCGGCGCACGAAGTCGACCACGTCCACAGGATCGGCGAGCTTGATGATGGGATAGGTCACCAGCTGGCCCTCACCGTGCCAGGTGATGCGCCCGCCACGGTCGACCTTCACCACGGGCAGGCCGTTGTCGGGGAGGTCTTCCGGCTGGGTGCGCTTGCCGGCGGTATAGGTATTGGGGTGCTGCAGAACCAGCAGGGTATCGCCGATCTCGTCGTTCGCGCGCTGGGTAGCGAGGTCCGCCTGCATGTGCCAGGTTTCTTCATAGTCCACAAGGCCGAGATTTCGCACGTCAAGAGGTGAATTATCAGCGCGGATCGATTTGTCGGCGGGGAAGAACGGATCGCGGGGAGCAGTCATGGGTTCATGGTAGCGCTACCTTTTTAGTATGGCCTTTTAGCCTTTCCGGCGTGATCTCACCTGGGGAAACGTCGCGGAGATGGATCAGAAGGCGATACTAAAAATGTATGAAGCTCCCGACACCGGCGAATTAGACGCCGTTGGCGGAAGCGTACTCGTCGGCGGTCATGAGCGGGCCGACCGCGGAAACCTCGACCTCGAAGAGCCACCCCTCGCCGAACGGGTCGTTGTTGATGGCCTCGTAATTGTCCTCGATGGACTCGTTCACGGCCGTGACGGTGCCGGTGACGGGGGAGTACAGATCCGAGACCGACTTGGTGGACTCAACCTCACCGCAGGTCTCACCGGCGGTGACGGTGTCGCCGACAGCAGGCAGCTCTGCGAAAACGATCTCCCCGAGGCGCTCGGTAGCCACGGAGGTGATGCCGATGCGCACAGTCTGGCCCTGAATGGCGTCAGCGGCAGCGTTGACCCACTCGTGGTCCTCGGAGTAAGAGAATTCCTGGGGCAGCGTGATGTCGGCCATGGTTACTTGTCCTTTCGGGAGTAGAAGGGGGTTTCGCTGACCGTGTAGGCGTAGCGCTTACCCCGGATGTCCACCTCAACCTTAGTGCCTGGCTCGGCGTGATTTGGGTCAATGTGCGCCAAAGCAACGGGGTGACCCAGCGTGGGGGAGGGCTGGCCCGAAGTAACGGTGCCAATCTGGGTGTCCGAGCCGTCCGCGAGGAAAACAGTAGCGCCTTCGCGGGCTGCGCGTCGTTCCTCCGAGGTCAACCCCGCGATGACGACGGTCGGCTCGCGGCCGGTCAGCGCCTGCTTGCCCACGAAGTCCGCCTCTTTCTTCGCAAACGCCCGTCCCATCCCAGCTTCCACCGGGGTGATGTCTGCGGTCAGTTCGTGGCCGTAGAGGGGCATGGAGGCCTCGAGGCGCAGGGAGTCGCGGGCGGCGAGGCCGCACGGGGTGCCTTTGTCGACGACCGCGTCCCACACCTTTTGTGCGTCCTCGCGCATGCAGAACAGCTCAAAGCCGTCTTCGCCTGTGTAGCCGGTGCGGGCGACGAAGACCTCAACAGGCGAGTCCTCGGACTTCAGGCGCATCCACTCGCCCGAGTAGTAGGCGAGGTCGCCGGGGGTGCCGTCGATAAGCGGCTCGAGCACCTCGAGCGCACGCGGACCCTGGACTGCGACCAGGGCGACCGCTTCGGAATCGTTGCGGATCTCCACGTCGAAGTCGCCGACGCGGGCCTCGAACGCCGCCCAGACTGCGCCGGTGTTGCCGGCGTTGGGCACGACCATGAAGTGATCGTCGGCAAATTTGTACGTGATCAGATCGTCGATGATGCCGCCATCGTCATTCACGATCATCGAGTACTTCGCCTTGCCCACCTTGAGGGCGGAAAGCGAGCTGATGAGAACGTAGTCGAGGTACGCACCGGCGTCGGGGCCTTTCACGTCGATCTCACCCATGTGCGACAGGTCGAAGATGCCCACGTCGTTGCGCACGGCGCGGTGTTCCTCGAGCTCGCTGCCATATTTCAGAGGCATGGTCCAGCCACCGAAGTCGGTGAAGGTGGCGTTCAACGCCTCGTGGGCAGAGTGCAGTGGTGTTTGGGGCATGACTTAGATCCTGTTCTCTTCGGTGACAGTCGGGTCGCGCTCTTCATCGACGTCGCTTGCGGCAATATCGAAAGCCTCCGGCGGCGGGCAGGCGCACACGAGGTTGCGGTCGCCGTAGGCCTCGTCGATGCGGCGCACCGGCGGGAAGTACTTGTTGGTCAACAGCGAGTCGACCGGGTAAGCGGCCTCTTGGCGGCTGAACTGGTAGTCCCAATCACCGACGACAACGCTGCGGGCGGTGAACGGTGCGTTGTGGACGACAGAGTCCTCGTAGGCGATCTTGCCGTCGATGATGTCCTGGATCTCCGCGCCGATGGAACGCATCGCGGTAATGAACCGGTCCAGCTCGGCGAGATCCTCGGATTCGGTGGGCTCGATCATCAATGTGCCTGCCACTGGGAACGCCAAAGTGGGGGCGTGGAAGCCGTAGTCGACGAGGCGCTTGGCCACGTCGGCAGCGGTCACGCCGCACCGGTCGGTCAGCGGGCGGAGATCCACGATGCACTCGTGCCCGACCAATCCGTTGTTGCCGGTGTACAGCACCGGGAAAGAGTCGTTGAGCTCGTGCGCTACGTAGTTGGCGTTGAGGATCGCGTTGCGGGTCGCAGACGCGAGGCCCTCTGCACCGGACATGGCGATGTACGCCCACGAGATCGGGAGCACGCCCGCAGAACCGTACGTGGTCGACGCGATAGGCACGCCGGCGCCCTCAGGAGCCTCCTGCGCGGCCTCAGAACCGCTGACCTGCGGATCAGACGGCAGGAACGGAGCCAGGTGCTTACCCACACCGATCGGGCCGACACCCGGTCCGCCGCCACCGTGCGGGATGGTGAAGGTCTTGTGCAGGTTGAGGTGCGAGCAGTCGCCGCCAAAGTCGCCGGGGCGGGCCAAGCCGGTCAGGGCGTTCATGTTCGCGCCATCGATGTAGACCTGACCGCCGACGGCGTGGACCTTCTCTGCGACCTCGGACACAGTGTCCTCGTACACACCGTGCGTGGACGGGTAGGTGATCATGATCGCCGCGACGTGCTCGCCGTACTGCTCGAGCTTCTTATCCAGGTCTTCAATGTCGATGGAACCGTCATCGGCGGTCGCCACGACGACCACGCGCAGATTCGCCAGCGTTGCCGAAGCAGCGTTCGTGCCATGTGCGGATGCCGGGATGAGGCAGATGTCGCGCTCGGTGTCGCCGTTGGCCACGTGGTAGCGGCGCATCGCTAGCAGGCCGGCCAGCTCACCGGTCGCGCCGGAGTTCGGCTGGACGGACACGGCATCGTAACCGGTGATTTCCACAAGCCAGCCGTTGAGCTCGTCGATCAGCTCGCGCCAGCCTTCGGTGTACTTGTCCGGCGTGAACGGGTGCACGTTGGCAAAGCCCGGCCACGTAATCGCCTCAAGCCCGGCAGTCGGGTTGAGCTTCATCGTGCACGAACCCAGCGGGATCATAGTGCGGTCGAGCGCCAGATCCTTGTCGCCGAGTTTGCGGATGTAGCGCATCATCATCGTCTCGGAGTGGTGCGTGTTGAATACCTCGTGCGTGAGCACGTCACTGGTGCGCAGCAGTGCTTCCGGCAGGTGGTTCTCGGCACCTGCTGCCGGCTGGTCAATAATGCCGAAGCCTCCGAGCAGACCGACCAGGTCGGCCTCGTCGGTGTCCTCACCAAAGCTCACGCCCACCGTGTCGGCGTCGATCGCGCGAACAAGATAACCGTTCTCAGCCAGCGCATCGACAATGCCTTGCGCACGGCCGGGCACCTTCACCGCGACAGTGTCGAAGAAGTTCTCGTGCGCGAGCTCCAGGCCCGCATTGCTTATCGACGCAGCAAACCGCCCCGCCCACTCATGCACCTGCTGCGCAATCTCGCGCAGGCCCTCCGGCCCGTGGTACACGGCGTACATGGACGCGGTGACCGCCAGCAGCGCCTGGGCGGTGCAGATGTTAGAGGTCGCCTTCTCGCGGCGGATGTGCTGCTCACGGGTCTGCAGCGACAGGCGGTAGGCGGGGAAGCCCTCAGCGTCGACCGAGACGCCGACCAGGCGGCCCGGCATCTGGCGCTTGAGCTTGTCGGTGACAGCCATGTAGGCGGCGTGCGGGCCGCCGTAGAACAGCGGAACACCGAAGCGCTGGGTGGTACCCACCGCGATGTCTGCGCCCATCTCGCCCGGGGACTCGACCAGCAGCAGCGCCAGCGGATCGGCAACCACGGTGGCCAGGCCGCCGCGGGAGTGGATCGCCTCGATAACCGGCCGAGGGTCGGTGATGTCGCCCTCTGTGCCCGGGTAGGCGATGACAACTCCGACGAAGTCTTCTCCGACCAAGTTGGAATCCAAAGCGGTGACCTCAACCTCGAGGTCCAGGGCGCGGGCGCGCTCAGCACCGACGGCGATCACCTGCGGGTGGAGACGGGAGTCCAGGATGACGCGGCGGCCCTTCTTCACGGCGCGCGACATCAGGCCGATGGCTTCAGCAACGGCAGAAGCTTCGCACAGGAGAGATGCGTTAGCCATCGGCAGGCCCGTAAGGTCCTGCACCATTGTTTGGAAGTTCAGCAGCGCCTCTAGACGGCCCTGGGAGATCTCCGGCTGGTAGGGGGTGTAGGCGGTGTACCAACCTGCATCTTCCACCACACCGCGGCGAATCACTGGTGGGGTGACCGTGGAGGAATACCCCTGGCCGTGGAAGGCGCGCAACACCGTGTTCTTGCCAGCTAGTTCGCGAAGGCGGTTCTGCGCCTCCTTCTCGCTCAGCGGCTCAGGCAAGTTCAGTGGCTGCTTGAGCAGGATTCCGGGGGGTGTTGCAGCGTCGACAAGCTCGGCGATTGAGCCGTAGCCAACGCGGTCGAGCATCTGCGCGCGTTCTTCATCAGTCGGGCCGATGTGGCGGGTGATGTAGTCCACGGTTCTCCTTTAGTTTCCGGGGTGATTCAGTTGGTCTCCCACAAGTTTAAGTGAGGGGTTTTAGAACTCGTCCACAGCTGCTTCGCCGAACAGCCACGTAACGGCAATCGCGCCGGGGTCGGGCACATCGGAGGCGGATTCGCCCAGGTAAGAGGCGCGTCCCTTCTTCGCTGCCATGCCGCGGGTCGACTTCGCGCCCTTGACTGCCGGCTCGAAAACGCGCTCCAGAACCTCATCGATGGATTCGGCGCTGGTGATGTCGGAGGCGGCCTTGGCGGCGGGAGCCAAAGCGTCGATAAGCGTGTTGTCTCCCTCCTTGGCGCCGCCGAGCTCCGTGATCGCCTCGACACCGTTGTTCAGGCCCGTCGCCAGCGTCTTCGCAAAGGCTCCCGCGCCCGCGTCGCGCGAGTCCACGCCGGTTTCAGCGAAGGCGTCGCTCATTTCGCGGAAGAACGTGCCCAGGACCGCGCCTGAGGTGCCGCCGGCACGCACGAGCATGCGGTGGGCGAAGAACTCGAGCGCTTGCTCGTCGGAGCACTTCAGCGGGGTCGTGATGTCGCCGAAAGCGGCTTCCATGTTCTGGCCGAAGTCGCCGTCGCCGGCAATGCGGTCGAGCTCGGTGAGGTCGTCGAAAGCGCCAGAGAGGCGGTCGACAAACGCGCTGAGCCACTTGTTCTTCTTGCCGTTGACCGGCTGTTCAAAATCATCCTCCATCGCAGCAAGGGCGAACTTCGGGTTGACGGCAGCGGCGGGCCAGGCAGGGGCAGATGTCTCGGCATCGAGCAGCTCCAGCATTTCTCGGTTGACCTTCGTCAACGTCAGCGAGACACCGGCCATGTTCAGAGAAGTCACCAATGAGCCGCGGTAGCCGCGCTTGACCTTGATGCCCTTTTCCTCGAGCTGCTTGCACGCCTCGCCGAAAACGAGGTCGAGCTCCAGCTCGCTCGTGCCGCCCAGCCCGTTGACCAGAAGAACAACATCGGTGTTCTCCTTGACCGTGACATCGGCCTTGTTGAGGGAAGTGATGATCCCGTCGAGCAGTTCCTCAACAAGGTTGGCTGCCGTCGGCTTCTTCACACCCGGTTTTTGCTTGCGGCGCTCTACACCAGGCTCGCCGTGGATGCCCACACCGATCTCGATCTCCTTCTCCTCAAGGTCGAAGGTTTGGCGGTCGCTGGTGGGCAAGTGGCCTGCCTGAAACGCCACGGCCATGCTGCGGGACTGGTCGGCAGCCTTCTGCCCCCACTTGACCACATCTTTCAACTCATCACCGCGGGCAGCAGAAGCTCCGGCAATCTTCTCCACGATGATGGTCGCGCCGGTACCGCGCCGGCCGGGGGAGTGATCGTTGTCGATTTCAGTGGCGACATCGTCCGCCACGATGATCTGGCCAACTTCCCCCTCGACGGTGTTCGCCGCCACGGTGAAGTTCATGACATCGCCCGTGTAGTTCTTCACCACATGGACCACACCCTTGCCGCGGTCAGCCCACTCGGTGGCGGCGATGACCTGGACGGCGTTCGGGGAGGTGAACACCAGACCTGGGCAGGCCGCGTCCAGCATGCCCTCCCCAATGAAACCGGCGTGCATCGGCTCGTGGCCGGAACCGCCGCCGGAAATCACGCCGACCTTGCCGCGCTGATTGCTCTCTTCCTGTGTGCGTTTGCGGCCGATGAACCCTTCGCTGTGCCACTCGGCGTCCGGGTGTGCAGCAACCAGGCCACCGATCGCCTCCTCGATGAAATCTGCCGCATCGTTTCGGAAGGATTTGAAGGTCTCGGTCTTCTTCTTTTTCGCGCTGTCCTGTGCCTTTGTCATACCTCCAGTCTAGAGGGATCGGCGAGGTGGCGTGCCCGGTTCGCAACCCGCACAGGGGTTGCACATCCGCGGTGTCGATGGGATCTGGGAAAGCTGAAACCCGGCCCCAGCCGAAGCTGGTACCGGGCTCAGTGCGCGGAGACTGGGGGCTTAGATGTCCAAGTCGTCCTGGAAGTCGCCGGCCTCGATGCGGTCCACGATGGTGGAGACGAAGCGGCCAGCGTCAGCACCGTCGACCAGCTGGTGGTCGTAGGTGAACGGCAGGAAGCACATCTGGCGGATCGCGATGGAGTCGATGCCGTCCTCGGTGACAATGACCGGGCGCTTCTGGATCGCCGCGGTGCCCAGGATGCCGGCCTGTGGCGGGGTGAGGATCGGGGTATCCAGCAGTGCACCCTCGGAGCCGATGTTGGACACCGTGAAGGTGGCCCCCGACAGGTCATCCGGGCGCAGCTTCTTGTTGCGTGCGCGCTCGGCGACATCAGCCACGCCCTTGGCAATGTCAGCCAGGGTCATGTCCTGAACGTTCTTCAGCACCGGCACGAGCAGACCCTGCGGGGTGTCCACCGCGACGCCAATGTTGACGGTGTCGTGGTAGGTGATCTCCTTGGTCTCAGCGTTGTAGGACGCGTTGACGTTCGGGTGGGAAACCAGAGCCTCTGCGGCGGCCTTGATGAAGAAGTGCAGGTACGTGATGTTCACGCCGTGCTTATCGACGAACGCCGGCTTCGCAGCCTTACGCAGCTCTGCAACGCGCGTGACGTCGGCCTCCTGGACGTGGGTGAGCTGTGCAGTGATCTGCAGGGACTCGACCATCTTGGCGGCCGTGATTTCGCGGATGCGGTTGACCTTCTGGGTCGTGCCGATCAGCTCGGACTTCGCCGGGTCCACAGACTTCGTGGACCAGCGGGAGCGCGGGCCAGCGTCCTTCTGCTCAGCGGCAGCAGCCTGGGTCGACTCAGCGGAGTCGGCGGAGCCACCCTGCGCAGCAGCCAGGACATCCTGCTTGCGGATGCGGCCGCCGACACCAGTGCCCTCGATGGAGTTGAGGTCCACACCGTGCTTGTCAGCCAGCTTGCGCACCAGCGGGGTCACGTACGGCACCTTGCCGCCGTTGTCGACCTTCGCCGAGGTGTTGGTGGACTCAGCGGAGTCACCTGCAGGCTTCTCGTCCTTCTTCGGTGCCTCGGACTTCGGCTTCTCGTCCTTGGCTGCCTGCTTCTCTTCCTTGACCTCAGGCTCAGCGGGCTTCTCCTCCTTTGCAGGGGGCTCGGAAGCAGAGGTGCCAGAGTCGTCGGAACCGGAATCGTCAGCAGCCGCCTCAGCGTCACCGACGCGGGCAATGACCTCGCCGACCTCGACGGTGTCGTCCTCTTCTGCGAGGATTTCCAGCAGAGTGCCCTCCACCGGGGACGGGATTTCGGTGTCGACCTTGTCGGTGGAGACCTCGAGCAGCGGCTCGTCGACCTCGACCATGTCGCCGACGGACTTCAGCCACGTGGTGATGGTGCCTTCGGTGACAGACTCACCCAGTTCCGGCATCTCCACGTCGGTGGACTCACCAGAGCCCTTCTTGTTGGTGGAGGACTTGTTCTCGGAGTCCTTCTTCGGTGCGTCAGCCGGGTTGTCGCCTTCGCCTTGTGCCGAGTTGTCGTCGTCGACCTCTTCGTCAGCGTCAGCAACATCGTCCTCGCCGCGGTTGGTCTGCTCCGGCTCGTCGGAAGCACCAGCTGCGTCAGCGTCACCAACACGGGCGATGACTTCGCCGACCTCAACGGTGTCATCCTCTTCCGCGAGGATCTCGACCAGGGTGCCGGCCACCGGGGACGGGATCTCGGTGTCGACCTTGTCGGTGGAAACCTCGAGCAGCGGCTCGTCGACCTCAACCTCGTCGCCGACGGACTTCAGCCACGTGGTGATGGTGCCCTCGGTGACAGACTCACCCAGCTCCGGCATTTCAACATCGGTGGCGCTTCCGGAACCGCCGGACTTCTTCGGCGCGGACTCCTCCTGCGCCGGCTTCTCGTCGGTCTCTTCCTTCTCTGCCTCTGCAGAGTCGTCCGAGTCAGCCGCATCAGAGCCGGAGCCGGAGTCACCGGACGGCTCTTCGCCCTCGTCGCCGACGACAGCGATGACTTCGCCGACCTCGACAGTGTCGTCCTCCTCAGCCTTGATCTCCAGCAGCACGCCAGCGACCGGGGACGGGATCTCGGTGTCGACCTTGTCGGTGGAGACCTCGAGCAATGGCTCGTCGACCTCGACGGTGTCGCCGACCTCCTTGAGCCACGTCGTGATGGTGCCTTCGGTGACCGATTCGCCCAGCTCGGGCATCTCTACAGAGTGAGCCATGGTTGTGTGTGTCTCCTATAAAAGTTTGCAGACGTTGAATCTCTTCCCAGAGTACTCGCTTCCCAGGCATCGCGTCCGCAAGTGTGATGTCCGCCAAATACGGGGGGTGCGACAGGGGAGGCCTACAATATTGACCGTGTTCAATCTGTTCGGCTCACGCAAGAAGAATTCCCCGTTCAAGCCGCCGCGCGGCCCGGGGGAGACTGTGCGGCCGGAAGATGCCCAGTATCTCAAGCAGTGGGCGGAGCGGCATGGGTTCGTCGAGGGCTTCGTCGAGCCGGAAACGATGGTCAACGAAATGTCAGTCGTGCTCGTTGCGGACAATGGCGAGTACACGCGCCGCAACATTGGGGGACCCAAGGGCATTGACGCGGTGAGCAAGATGCTGGGCATTTCGCTTTACGACGTTGAAGAGACCGGATACCCAGACCGCATGCGGAAACGGATGGAGCAGGAACGGATCCTGCGTAAGCGCGCCGAACAAAAAGAACGCCGCGCCAAGTTCGAGCGCGGCGAAGACCCTAACGTCTAGGCGACGGAGCCCTTAAACGTTAGGAGCAGATCGAACGAATCGTCTCCACGATGGTGCGCACCGGCACACCGGTCGCCCGGGCGGGAATGAATCCGTAGGGGCCGCCGGTGTTCCAAGCGGGGGAGGCGACGTCGATATGCGCCCAGGGGATCTCCTCGCCGTCGGCGGTCTCGCCCACGAACTTGGATAGGTAGGTGGCGGCGAATTCCATGCCGCCGAAGCGGTCCGAGTTGGCGTTTTTGATGTCGGCCACCTTGGAGGCGATTTCCTCGTCGTGTTCTTCCAGCATCGGCATGGCCCAGCCGGGTTCATCGATCTCGCGTGCCGTTTCGGCGATCTGGTCGCGCAGTTCGTCTGAACCCATGACGCCGAAGGTGCGCTTGCCCAGCGCCACCATCTGCGCGCCGGTCAAGGTGGATGTTTCGATGAGGTAGTCGGGGTGGTCCTCGCTGGCGCGGGCAATTGCGTCGGCAAGCACGAGGCGGCCCTCGGCATCAGTGTTGATCACCTCGGATGTCATGCCGCCGTAGTGGGTGATCACGTCGCCAGGGCGTTGCGCCGTACCGGATGGCATGTTTTCTGCCAGGGGAAGCCATGCGTCGACACGCACAGGTAGCTCGAGCGCAGCGATCGCGGAGGTAGCCGCGAGCACAGCTGCGGAACCTCCCATGTCCATCACCATCTGCTCCATCCCGGCGGCAGGTTTGATGGAGATGCCGCCGGTGTCGAAGGTGATGCCTTTACCGACGAGCGCCACGGAGGTGCCCGCGTTCTCTGGCGCCCAGGAGAGGTGGACGAGACGCGGCGGACGCTCAGAACCCTGACCAACGGCGGTGATACCGCCGAAACCCTGCTCGCGGAGCTGATCGTGGTCGAGTACCTCCACGGTGAGACCGCACCGACCGGCGACCGCAGTAGCGATGTCGGCGTAGTTGGCGGGGTAGAGCAGGTTCGACGGCGTGTTCACCAGGTCACGGGCGAGGGCGACCGCGTTGGCAACGGTGACGGCGGCATCGAACTGGTCGCGGTCGGCCTCATCGCCGATGACAGTGACCAAGGGGCGCCGCGCCGGGGTGTCGCTGTACCCCTCGACCTCGGCAGTTTTCTCTCCTTCGGCGGTGTCCGGGGTGGCCTTCTCCGCACTCTTGAGGCCGTTGTAGGCGTAGCCGCCGAGCAGCAGCCCCTCCACAGTCGCGCGGATGCCGTAGCTGCCCAGAACGACTGCGTTCGTGGAGTCCTTCAGCCCCCGCGCAGCCGCACCCATCGCGCGGCGCAGAGCGGTCTCGTCCAAACCGTCCTCACCAACACCGACGGCAACGAAGAGCACACCGTCGCTGACGAGCTTCGTGATTTCCCCCAACTTGCCCGTCGCCCCGAGGGACTCGAGCTGACGGTAAACCTCAGCACTGGTCAGAGGTGACGTAGGCATCGCCAGCTCCCCATCCTCCTGCAGGACGGGGATGATCCTCGTGTTCGCTGACTCGGCTCTAGCAATGTCGGCGGCGAACTCCAGCTGCGGCATGGTGCCGTGCGCCGGTAGCAGATCGGTGAAGTGGGGAAGTTTCGCGTGAGTGGACATGCCAGCGATCCTACTGGCCTCGCTGACTACGGATAACCCCCGGTCTGGACTATGGCAGCGCGGTCGGGGGCGGGAGTATGATTCCGGGTATGACGAACCACAACCTCCCTGAATTCACCGTTACAAAGAACGAGAATCCGAAGAGTGCGCAGGAGCGCGCGGAGATTCTGGAAAACCCAATGTTCGGTAAGAAATTCACCGACCACATGGTGTCCATCGATTGGACTAAGGATCAGGGGTGGCACAACGCGCAGGTGCGCCCGTATGAGAATGTCTCCTTCGATCCGGCATCGATGGTGTTCCACTACGGTCAGGCCATCTTTGAGGGGTTGAAGGCCTACCGTCACGCCGACGGCACCATCGTCACTTTCCGGCCGGAACAGAACGCGCGCCGTATGCAGAACTCGGCGGAACGTCTGGCTATGCCGGAGATTCCGGAGGAGCTGTTCATTGAGTCGCTGCGCCAGCTGGTTGATATTGACCACGAGTGGGTCCCGGAGGCCGGGGGTGAGGCGGCGCTGTACCTGCGCCCATTCATGATCTCCACGCAGGTCGGGTTAGGCGTGCACCCGGCTGACTCCTACACTTTCTTCGTCATCGCGTCCCCGGCTGGCTCCTATTTCTCCGGTGGCGTGAACCCGGTCAAGGTCTGGATTAGCGACGATTATGTCCGCGCCGCGCCAGGCGGTACCGGCGCAGCCAAGTTCGCGGGCAACTACGCCGCGTCTCTGCTGGCCCAGGCGCAAGCCGAAGAGAAGGGCTGCGACCAGGTGGTGTGGCTTGACGCTATCGAGCGGACCTACATCGAAGAGATGGGCGGCATGAACCTCATGTTCGTTTATGGCTCCGGTGACAGCGCCAGGGTGGTCACCCCGGAACTGTCTGGTTCGCTGCTTCCTGGCATTACGCGCGACTCACTGTTGCAGGTCGCACGCGACCTTGGCTTTACGACGGAGGAAGTGCGCATCACAGTCGACGACTGGCGCAACGGTGCCGAATCGGGGGAAATCACCGAAACCATGGCATGCGGCACCGCGGCTGTGATCACCCCGGTCGGCCACGTCGTGGGCAATGACGTTGACTTCACCGTCAACGGCAATGAAGCCGGTGATGTCACGATGGCAATGCGCGATCGTCTCACCGCGATCCAGCGCGGAGAGCATGAGGACACCCACGGCTGGCTGCACACCCTGGTGCAGGGCGGGAACTAAAGCACCGGGTCGCCGCTGGCGGCTTGGTTGTCAGCCTGCTGGCTGGCCTGGGCGCGCATCTCGTCGCGCACCAAGTCCACGGCAGCTTTGACCAAGGGAAGGGTGGCGGCTCCGCCAGTTGCTTGTCCCGTGGACATGTCCAGGGCAGCCACCGGCGTGAGATCAAGTGCTTGGAGGCAGACCATGTGGCACGGTTCCGGACTCAACTGGCCGGCGAGGAGCCATTCTTTCGTCCCCGGAGCGAGGCGCTCGGCGGTGTAGGCCGCAACGGCGGTGTATGCGCCGTCGATAAGCACTGGCGTACGCCGCACCGCGCATTGCGCAATGAACGCAGTGAGCGCAACGAAGTCCGGGGCCGAGATTCTCCGCAGCACTTCGAGGACATCCTCGCGCTGGTCGCGGACGCGGAACATGGCATCGCGCACCGCGGCGACTTTAGTCTTCCACACTTCGTCATTAATCCCGCTGCCGCGCCCAACGGCGACAGCCGGTTCCGTGAAGGTGAACGTGCCCATGACGGCAGCAGCGACGGTGGTGTTCCCCACGCCGAGGTCACCGAGCACGATCAGATCGCTGCCCGAATCGATCTCGTGATCCGCAGCGGACTTGCCCAATTGTGCGGCGCGCTCGAACTCGTCCGGGCTCATGGCGTCGTCGACATCGATGGGGCCGGACGGGGCGTCCACGTTGACGTCGATAAGGCGCACGGATGCCCCAGCATTCCGAGCGAGCGCACACACTGGTGCCGCACCGGATTGAATTTCCTGCGCTTGCACCGCCGACGCATCGGGAGTGAACGCAGAGACGCCGCGCTGCGCAATGCCGTGGCTAGCGGCGAACACGACCACTCGCACCGTGCCCAGGGGCCTCGGTGGAGCCTCGCCTTGCCGTCCAGCCACCCACGCACCGATGCCTGCCAAGCGGCCAAAAGACAGCCCGCGCGGATTCTGTGTCAACGCTGACTGGACTGCAGCCTCCGCAGACGCGTCAGGGGCGGGGACCGGATCGAACGCGAGCGAAAGAGGAGTAGACACGGCGCTGGCCCCTTCTACACCTTGGAACCGAGAGCGACCTGCGGCTTGGGCGTGCGCCAGTTGCGTGGCTGTGTCGCGCGGGAGAAGGCGTACATGCCCAGGCCAAAGCCGGTGTCGTTCTCCTCAGGGAACTTTTCCTTGACGGCCTTGTTGGCCTTGCGGCCGATGATGAACGCCTCTGCCAACACCGTCGCGATGAAAATCATCGACAACGTCGACAGCACCGCAGCCATCTGCGGCACGAACTGGCCGATGAGCATAATCAGCAACATCACGAACGCCGCCGGCATGATGTAGTTGGAGATGAAACGGCGCGAATCCACCCAATCGCGGACGTACTTGCGCACCTTTCCCTTGTCGCGGTCCATGAGGTACGCCTCTTCACCGGCGTCCATCTTGGCCTGCAATTCCTTGTTCTGTGCGCGGCGCTGCGCGCGCTCCTGCTTCTTGTAGTCCTTCCACTCTTCCTTGGACATGGACTTCTTCAGCTCTTTGCGCTTCTGCGCAGCCTGCGGAGTGGACATCGCGTTCGGGTCGCGGATCACACCGCGCTTGACCTCCTGGTCGTGGCGCTTCGGCGTGGGGCGCCCCTTCGGCGGAGTGTAGCCCTTGGGCAGTTTCTTCTCTGGGGCATTTTTAGCGCCGTCCGTGCTTGCCGTGCTGGTCGTGCTGGTCACCTCGGACTTGTGTTCAGCAAGATCGACTTTGGTGGAGCCGCCGGCCGCGGCGTCGGTCGCGTCAGTTTTCTGCCAGGGAAGTTTCACGCTCTCTAGGCTACAAGGCCGGTTTCTGTTACAGCCACACAGGGTCGACGCGTTCGTGCAGCTTGACGGCCGTGGCAGTGCGCCGGTTTCTGCTCCTGGAATGCAGTTCGCATCGTGGGTGTTGGACACGGTAGAAGTCCGCTCCTTCGCTCCAAGTTAGGGTGCACTAGCATCCGTTCCGGCTCGGGGAGTAGGCTCGGACCCCGAAACTGCAACACGGCCTCAATTGGCCAAGGAGATGTTTTATGACTGCACCGACTTCCACTACCGGCGTCAAGCTGACCGACGCAGCTGCAGCTAAGGCAAAGGCGCTGCTGGATCAGGAAGGCCGCAACGACCTGTCTCTGCGCATCGCTGTGCAGCCGGGTGGCTGCGCTGGTCTGCGCTACCAGCTCTACTTCGACGACCGCGACCTCGACGGCGACAAGGCCGATGTCGTCGGCGGTGTGCGCCTCGTCGTGGACAAGATGTCTGTTCCGTACCTCATGGGCGCAGAGATCGACTTCGCAGACACGATTGAGCAGCAGGGCTTCACCATTGATAACCCGAACGCCGGTGGCTCCTGCGCCTGCGGCGACTCTTTCAACTAAGACGAACGCTCCGCTGAGAGCGAGGATTGAATTAAGCGCCCCTCGGGGCGCTTAATTCTTTAGGTTGAGTACCGGTGCCAGCCGGTGCCCTAGCATCTATTCGCAGCCGTGCTCCTATTCGCAGCCGTGCTCCTCGCGAAGCCATGTCTTGGCCGCTGCCAAAGCAGCGTCGCTCGAATCAGTCTTTGTGTCGGGTTCGATTGGATCCTCCGCGTAGGTTTGGCCGGTACGGTCGCGGTTCCTGGCTGTGGTGAGCATCAGCTCGCTGCCGTCGGGGAATTCATAGACATTATTCGCCGAGGCGAACCCAGCGGTCGGCGTGCCGAAGCTGCGGGAATTGTCCAGACCGCGGAAGGACAGCATGGTCGCCTCACCGGAAGACGCGGTCGCGTCACTGACGAGCACAGCCGTCGGCGCATCCCATTTGCCACCGGTGGTTGAGAGGGGAGTGCCGCCGCTGCTGACTGAATTCCCCTCGACCTTCACCGGCATCGCATTGCCGGAAGCGACGAACTCGATCGCAGTGCCGTCGGGGATGATGGGAGAGAGACCCGCCAGCATAGGGCCCATGTCGCCGCCGTCGTTGGTCTGTAGATCCACGATTGCGCCGCATGCGCCGTTATCGCGGGCCTGCGTCAGGCCGTTCGACAGCTCGTCAGCGTAGCTCTGCACGTCGTCGTCGCGGTGGATACCGGGAACCGTGGCGATGGCGACGGCACTCTCCACGTTGACGGTGGGTTCGGATGCGCCGTCTTCGGCGTTTTCGTCATCAACGCGCTGCTGCTTTTCATCGGGGGAGATCAGGCGCGAGTGCTTACCGCCCGCGGCGCGAACCGCGTTGTTGAGATCTTCGCGCACTTCGTCGACAGAATCCGCCTTCTTGGCCACATCTTTGGCGTGCTCGCTCGCGGCCGAGAATTCCTCCGAGTCGCTGTAGATACCTTGCTCGGCCAGCTGAAGTACCGTCGAGGTGTAGCGTTTCGGTGAGTCCGTGCCCACAAAACGTGCCGTCCCCGTAGTCATCGCGGTGACGGCCGGGCCGTAAAAGTACACGGCTACTGCAGCGACTATCACCACGGCGAGGGCTAGCGCCCCGATCACGGTCCAGACTTTCCTTCGGTTTGTCTTGGTCTCGGACTTTCGCTGTAACTGCTGGTTGCTCTGCGCGTTGGTCATAGTGCGAATTGAACCGACAGAAGCACGAAAATTCAGTAACCCTGCTTATCCAATCGGGGTAGAGCCAGCACTACCCCGTCCACCGGCGTGTGTGGTGCCGACGAGCGGGGTAGTGGGGCAGGGAGAGTGGTGAGCCTTAGAGCTTCACCGGATAATCGCGCTGCTCAATGCCGGGATCGATGCGGTGCTCGACGAAAATGCCGTGCCAGACCATGAACGCCAGCACGGTCCACAGACGACGCGAGTGGTCGGAGACACCGTCGCGGTGCTCCTTGAGCATCTCTTCGACTTCGTGCTTGTTGAAGATGTCGTCGGTCTGGGAGTCGCGGATGGTCTGCTGGGCCCAACCGTAGAGCTCGTCGCCGGCGAGCCAGTGGCGCATAGGCACGGGGAAGCCGAGCTTCTTGCGGTGCAGGACGTGCGGCGGGACGATCTGCTCCATGGCCTTGCGCAGGGCGTATTTGGTTGTTCCGTCCGCGATCTTCAGATCGTGAGGGATGGTCTCCGCGACAGCGAAGACCTCCTTATCCAGGAACGGCACGCGCAGCTCGAGGGAGTGCGCCATGTTGATCTTGTCAGCCTTGACCAGGATGTCGCCGCGCATCCACGTGAACAGGTCCAAGTGCTGCATGCGTGCGACCGGGTCCATGTCGACGGACTCGGCGTAGATCGGTGCGGTGACCTCGCGGTGGTCCCACTCGCGCTTGGCCCACGGAAGCACTCGGCGCAGCTGGTCGTAGTTGAAGGAGCGCGCGTTACCGTAGTAGCGATCCTCCATCGGCATCGTTCCGCGCTCAAGCAGTGACTTACCCTTCATTCCCTCAGGCAGAATGTGGCTTAACCGATTGAGGCCCTTGAGCAGGGGGTCCGGCATTTTCTCGAACGGCGCGAGAGACAGGGGCTCCTTATAGATGGTGTAGCCGCCGAAGAGCTCGTCCGCGCCCTCACCGGACAGGACCACCTTGACGTGCTTACGAGCTTCTTGCGCCACGAAGAAGAGCGGGACGAGCGACGGGTCAGCCACCGGGTCGTCGAGGTACCACATGATCTTCGGGATGGACTCGGCGTATTCCTCCGGAGAGACGATCTTGACTATGTGTTCAACGCCGATCGCTTCCGCGGACTCAGCCGCGACATCGACCTCGGAGTAACCCTGGCGTTCAAAACCGGTGGTGAACGTCAGCAAGTTCGGGTTGTGCCGCTTAGCCAATGTCGCAATGGCGGTCGAGTCAATACCGCCGGAGAGGAAGGAGCCGACGGTCACGTCTGCGCGCATGTGCTTTGCGACGGAATCTTCCAGGGCGGCGGCAATAGCGTCGAAAAGCTTCTGTTCTTCGCCTTTGATCACCGGCGTGACATTGAACTGGGGCCGGAAGTAGCGCTCCGCGACGACCTCACCGCCGGGGGTCAGCGTGGCGGTGCATCCAGATTCGAGCCGGCGGATGGCCGCGTGGAGAGATTCCGGCTCCGGGACGTACTGCAGGTCCACATAATGCTCGATGGCGCGCTTATCCAGGCTCAGATCCAGCCCGAGCTCCGGCGCCATCTCCAGGATGGACTTCTTCTCCGAGGAGAAGACGGTGCCTGCGTCAGTTGTGGCGTAGTAGAGGGGCTTGATGCCGAACTGGTCGCGGGCAGCGAACATGACCCGGTCCTGGGTGTCCCAGATGGTGAAGGCGAACATGCCTCGGAGGTGGTTCACCACGTCCTTGCCCCAGTGGTGGTAGCCCACCACGATGGTTTCGGAATCACCGTGCGTGTTGAAGGTGTAGCCGAGGGCGGACAGCTCATCGCGCAGTTCTATGTAGTTGTAGATCTCACCGTTGAACGTCAGTGCGTAGCGCTGCGGGTTGTCTTCCGGCCCCCAGCGCAACGGCTGGTGGGAGTGCTCGAGGTCAATGATGGACAGGCGGTTGAAGCCGAAAACTGCGTCATCGTCGTTCCACGTCCCGGCGGCATCTGGGCCGCGGTGGTGGAAACACGGCAGGGCACGCTCGGTGGCCGCGACGAAGCGGGCAGCGTCCGAATTGCTGCTGAGCATTGCGAGAAGACCGCACATAAGTGGGTGGCTCCTTAGAAAGAGTTGAGTAAAACTAGCTCCACCCACAATAGATCTGCGGGGCGCCGCTGAGTCTATTGGTGTCGCACCACCTTTAGCCCGTCCCCGTTAGGGGTGCAACTTCCGATTGATATTCTGCAAGATAAGTGTGACCGCAATTACGCCTGTGGGAAATCTGTGGTGGATCTGCGCACAGTGACTGCAGGTGACCGGCTAGGACAGCGCCTCTTTGGGTGCTCTGCGTAGGCCGTGGCTCTGCGTCGCCGAAAACGCGGGAGCCATGCAGGTTAAACATGTGGCGCTGATCCTCTATTCTGACTGGGTAGGAATATTCTGTGTGGATAGGAAGGCTTTACACACGTGGATACGGCAAAGAACCGTGGCCTCGCCAAGAAGCTCGGCCTCGCCGGGGTTATCGCCCTGAGTGGCCTGGGCCTGGCGGGCTGTGAGGTCGCACCGCCGAGCGCACTCGGCAACCTGCTGGACATGGGCTGGCCAGACCCGGTCACCCCTGAAGGTGCCAGCATGTACAACTTCTGGGTCTGGGTCTGGCTCGTTGCCTGGATCATCGGCATCATCATGTGGGCCATCTTCATCTACGCGGTTTTCGCGTGGAACAGCAAGCGCCGTCAGAAGCAGGGCCACGGTGAGTTCCCGAAGCAGCTGCAGTACAACATCCCGCTCGAGCTGGCGCTGACCATTGTGCCGATCCTGATCGTCATGGTCCTGTTCTTCTTCACGGTCCAGGCGCAGACCAAGGTGGTCGCCTTGGATAAGGAGCCGGATGTGACTGTCGATGTCACGGCATTCCAGTGGAACTGGAAGTTCGGCTACGCGGAGGTCAAGGGAGACCTGTCGCCGGTCGGCGGGGACTATGACGGTAGCGATCTGGAGCGCCAGAAGCTGGCCGACGAGACCAAGATCGACGACGAGAACATGGTCAACGGCAACCCGATTCACGGCCAGTCTTCGAACGACCAGTCCTACCTCAACTACAACCTGATTGAGACTGTTGGTTCCACCGAGGAAGTTCCGGTTCTGGTTCTGCCGACCGACACAGCGATCGAGTTCCGTCTCGCATCCAGCGATGTGAGCCACGCCTTCTGGGTTCCGGAGTTCCTGTTCAAGCGCGATGCTTACTCTCACCCGGAGATGAACCAGCAGGAGCGCAGCTTCCAGATCGAGGAGATCACCGAGACCGGTTCCTTCGTCGGCCGCTGTGCTGAGATGTGCGGTACCTACCACGCAATGATGAACTTCGAAATCCGTGCGGTCACGCCGGATCAGTTCCGCGAGTACATGGACTTCCGCCACAACAACCCCGAAGCATCCAACTCCGAGGCTCTTGAGGCCATCGGCGAGGAGCCGTTCGCTACGTCCACCCGCCCGTTCAACTCCGACCGCACCGGCACGCGCGACGGAAACAACGCCGTCGACAACGTCGGCATCTAAGAGAGGCTAGGTACACATCATGGGTGCAGGATCAAAGGTCTTCTACGGAATCGGCGTCTTCATCGCGGTCATTGCGGTGCTCTACGCCCTGGGCACTAACTTCGTCGGCGACGACGCGTACATGGGCGGCTACGAATGGGCCGGCGGTGTGGCCCTGGTTCTCGCAGCTGCTTTCTCCTTCATGCTCGGCGGTTACCTTCACTTCACCGAACGTCGCATCGATATCCTCCCGGAGGACTGGGAGGAAGCAGAGGTTGAGGACGGCGCTGGTGTTTTGGGCTTCTTCTCCCCGAACTCCGTCTGGCCGATGGTGATGACTGGTGGCATTACCCTCATGGCTTTCGGGATCTGCTTCTGGCAGCTGTGGCTTCTGGCCCTTGGTGTCGTCGTGCTCATCTGGGGCGTGACGATGCTGAACCTGCAGTACGGTATCCCCCGCGAGAAGCACTAAGACTTCGCCGCAAAGGCGAACGTAACTTCGGCCCCCACGCCCTGTGGCGTGGGGGTTTCCATTTTTCTGTTGGGGCAGGCCAACCTTTCGGTCGATGGGGTGAGGGGTCATCCGAAAGTTGATGGGGGTGCACGTTTCTGCAGGCCGAATGTGTGAATCCAGTCACACGCGGGAACTAAGACGTTCGTGGCGCACGTTCGCTTAGCGGCGTTCCCGCAGTGGGGTGAGAATGTTGCCGCGTTAGGGGAATCGCGGCTCAAGCTATGACCTGCACGGATGACCGTCGTAAAGCACCGCGAAAGAGTTCCTGGACGGATGCGTGACTGCGACACGCGGAATGTGAGCAGAAATACGGGCAGGTCCGTGAACTGCTCACATGAAAAACTCGGGGGTAAACAAGGTGACTTTAGGGTTCAAAAGCGGGATACTAATACGCGTGACGACTGCAACAACGAACCCAGGTATGGCGACTTCGCCCGACCGTTTGCCGGTGCTGAACCGACCGAACATGGTCAGCGTCGGAACGATCGTGTTCCTCGCCCAAGAATTGATGTTCTTCGCCGGCTTGTTCGCGATGTACTTCACCTCGCGTGCAAACGGCATGAAAACTGGTGATTGGGCTGTTCAAACCGATCACCTCAACGTTCTCTTCGGAACGATCATCACCATTGTGCTGGTGACCTCCTCGGTCACCTCGCAGCTTGGTGTGTTCGCCGCAGAGAAGGGTGATGTCTTCGGGCTGCGCAAGTGGTTCACCGTGACCATTGCCCTGGGCGTGATCTTCCTGGGTCTGGTCGCCTACGAGTGGGCTGAGATGGTCATGCACGGTGTGACCCCGCAGTCCAGCGTCTACGGGTCGGTGTTCTACATCATCACCGGCTTCCACATGGCGCACGTGACCGCGGGCATCATTGCGTTCTGCATTGTCATGGCACGCGTGGCCAAGTCGAAGTTCACCCCGGCGCAGGCAACTGCGGCCATGGTGACCTCCTACTACTGGCACTTCGTCGACGTCATTTGGATCGGCGTGTTCGTTACTCTCTACCTCGTTCAGTAGCTGCCCACACGGGCACTCGCTCGCACGCAGCACGCTGATTGAAAATCTGATTTCGCTAAAGGGAACAACATGGATAACACCCCCAAGAAGGCGCGTAACCGCCGCAAGCTGCGCAGGTCCGCTGCCGGCGCGATGGCGTTGACGTTTGGTCTCACGGGTGCCGGCCTGCTTGCGTCCGCCCTGACTCCGGACGCACAGGTCGCCACCGCCCAGCGCGACGACCAGGCAATGATCCAAGAGGGCAAGGACCTCTACGACGTTGCTTGCATCACCTGCCACGGCGCTAACCTCCAGGGCGTCAAGGACCGCGGTCCGTCCCTGATCGGTACCGGTGAAGGTGCCGTGTACTTCCAGGTGCACTCCGGCCGCATGCCGATGATGTCGAATGACGCTCAGGCTGAGCGCAAGAAGCCGCGCTACACCGAGGCGCAGACCCTGGCCATCGCCGCGTATGTTGCAGCAAACGGTGGCGGCCCGGAGCTGGTCTACAACGAGGACGGCTCTGTCGCTATGGAGGAGCTGCGCGGTAAGAACTACGACGGACAGATTCAGGCTGACGACGTTGCACGCGGATCGGAGCTGTTCCGCCTCAACTGTGCGTCCTGCCACAACTTCACTGGCCGTGGTGGCGCGCTGTCCTCCGGTAAGTACGCGCCGGTCCTGGACCCTGCCAATGAGCAGGAGATTTACCAGGCAATGCTGACTGGTCCGCAGAACATGCCGAAGTTCTCTGACCGCCAGCTCACCGCGGACGAGAAGAAGGACATCATCGCCTTCATCAAGTCCGCCAAGGAAACCCCGAGCCCCTCGGGTTGGTCGCTTGGCGGTATCGGCCCCGTTGCTGAGGGCCTTGCAATGTGGATCATCGGTGTCACCCTGGTCGGCGCCGCTGCAATGTGGATTGGATCGCGCTCATGAGCAATGAAGTGAAGAAGGATTACACAGACAAAGAGCTCGATCGCATGAGCAATGCCGAGCTGGCTGCCCTGGGCACCGAGCTCGACGACGTGACGGTTGCGTACCGCAAGGAACGCTGGCCGATTGAGGATGACCCGGCAGAGAAGCGCGCTGCGCGCGGCATCATGGTCTGGCTGATCATCTCGATCGTCATGGGCCTGGCATTCCTGGGCGTTTACCTCTTCTGGCCGTGGGAGCCCCGCTTCCACGGTGACGAAGGCCTGTGGATGTACACCATGTACACCCCTTTGCTCGGCCTGACCTCTGGCCTGGCGCTTGCATCTCTGGGCTTCGCTGTCGTCCAGTACGTCAAGAAGTTCATCCCGGAAGAAATCGCGGTACAGCGTCGCCACGACGGCCGCTCCTCCGAGCTGGACCGCCGCACGACCACCGCGCTGCTTAACGATGCATGGCAGACTTCCACCCTTGGTCGCCGCAAGGTGATGCAGGGTCTCCTCGGTGGTGCTGGCCTGCTTGCTGGCCTGGCCATCATCGCCCCGCTCGGCGGCGTGATCAAGAACCCGTGGCGTCCCCGCCACGCCATGAACTACGAAGGCGACGGCACCTTGTGGACCCAGGGTTGGTCCATGGCGCGTGAAGGCAAGAAGCTTTACCTGGGCCGCGACACCGGTGCGATCGCCGAGCTGCACGACAGTGACGCCGGCAAGCACTACACCACGGCTGGTGTGTCCCGCCTGGTGCGCATGCGCCCCGAGGACTTGGACGCAGCTTCCATGGAGACGGTCTTCCCGCTCCTGGAGCAGGACGTTAACGACGGCGATGACTACAACCCGGACCTGGACGTGTACGAGAACCACATGCACTCCATCCACGGCCCGCGCAATGCGGTCATGCTGATCCGCCTGCGTTCCTCCGACGCTGCCGCAGTGGTGGAGCGCCAAGGTCAGGAAGACTTCCACTACGGCGATTACTACGCCTACTCCAAGATCTGTACGCACATCGGTTGCCCGACCTCCTTGTACGAGGCTCAGACCAACCGCATCCTGTGCCCGTGCCACCAGTCGCAGTTCGATGCACTGCAGCACGGCAAGCCGATCTTCGGTCCAGCTGCGCGCGCTCTGCCGCAGCTGCCGATTGAGATCGACGAAGATGGTTACCTCATCGCCCGCGGGGACTTCATTGAGCCCGTCGGCCCGGCATTCTGGGAGCGTAAGTCCTAATGAGCACTAAACTCAGTCAAGCTGCTGACAATATTGATTCGCGCTACACGATCTCGGGTGTCCTGCGCCCGCAGCTGAACAAGGTCTTTCCGACGCACTGGTCCTTCATGCTCGGCGAGATGGCCTTGTACAGCTTCATCATCCTGCTGCTGACAGGTGTGTACCTGGCGCTCTTCTTCGACCCGTCGATCACGAAGGTGATCTACGACGGCGGGTACCTCCCGCTCAACGGCGTGGAGATGTCGCGTGCATACGCGACTGCCCTGGACATTTCCTTCGAGGTCCGCGGTGGTCTGTTCATCCGCCAGATGCACCACTGGGCTGCGCTCATGTTCATGATGGCGATGTTCGCCCACATGCTGCGCATCTTCTTCACCGGTGCATTCCGTCGCCCGCGTGAAGCCAACTGGATCATCGGTGTTGTCCTGATTCTGCTGGGCATGATCGAGGGCTTCCTCGGTTACTCTCTGCCGGATGACCTGCTTTCCGGTGTCGGTCTGCGCATTATGTCCGCGATCATCGTGGGCCTGCCGATCATCGGCACCTGGATCCACTGGGCAATCTTCGGCGGCGACTTCCCGTCCGACCTCATGCTGGACCGCTTCTACATCATGCACGTGCTGATCCTGCCGGGCATCATCCTCGCGCTGATTGCCGGACACCTGCTGATGGTCTGGTTCCAGAAGCACACCCAGTTCCCTGGCCCGGGCCGCACCGAGAACAACGTTGTGGGTATCCGCATTCTGCCGGTCTTCGCAGTCAAGGCTGTCGGTTTCGGCCTGCTGGTCTTCGGTGTCCTCGCGCTGATGGCCGGTGTCACTACCATTAACGCGATTTGGAACCTCGGCCCCTACAACCCGTCGCAGGTGTCCGCTGGTTCTCAGCCTGACGTCTACATGCTGTGGACGGATGGTGCCGCCCGTGTCATGCCGGCGTGGGAGCTCTACTTGGGTAACTACACCATCCCGGGCGTGTTCTGGGTGGCACTGATGGCAGGCCTCATGGTGGTGCTGTTGCTGCTGTATCCCTTCCTGGAGAAGAAGATGCTTGGCGACGACGCGCACCACAACCTCTTGCAGCGTCCCCGCGACGTTCCTGTCCGCACCGGTATCGGTGTCATGGGCATCACCTTCTTCCTGCTGCTGACATTGTCCGGTGGTAACGACCTGTTTGCTTACCACTTCCAGATCTCGCTTAACGCGATGACCTGGGTTGGCCGTATAGGTTTGATCGTGCTGCCGCCGCTGGCGTACTTCATCACCTACCGCATTTGCGTCGGTCTCCAGCGCTCTGACCGTGAGGTCCTGGAGCACGGTATTGAGACCGGTGTGATCAAGAAGCTGCCGAATGGTGCCTTCGTCGAGGTTCACCAGCCGATTGGCCCGGTGGACGAGCACGGCCACCAGATCCCGCTCGAGTACGCGGGCGCTGTTGTTCCGAAGCAGATGAACCAGCTCGGTTACGCCGACTCGGAGACCTCCGGCACGTTCAGCCCGGATGATCCGGCGATCACTGCGCGCCGCAACGAGATGGCGCGCCAGAACCACCACGAAGAGGTGGAGACGCTGCGTGCGCTGGAGGCAGAGAAGAACTCTGTCGACCGCGACGCCGGTACTAAGAGCAAGCGTTAGAGCCATTAGCGCATAACGCCGAGGCCCCTCTGACTGCCCAAAAGCGGGTGGGGGAGGGGCCTTTGGCTTGTAACAAAACCATAAAGACATCTACTGTGAGCAGGATCACATTAGAAAGTTTTGGCGTCAATCATCGCTTTCTGCCGGCCTTGGACGTAACGTCATTCCGCAGCAAACGTGCTGGTGACAGGCCCGCAGTAGGCCGTCACACGCTAAAGCAGGTTGGCATGGAGGGGCTCGAGGCGTCGGTTTTTCGGGGCGCCGGGGAAAATAACGAAAAAATAACGGGCGCGCCGTTGGACAATGCTTGTGTCCGTTTCGTAACCTAGCTGAGACCTTGTAGCCACGAAGGCGCAAGCGACATTTGAACCACATAGAGCCGAGTTCTAGGACCCCTATGGTCCGGAAGCCGGGGAACCATGACTTCCCTGGGGTGAACGGGGCGCAAGGAGCGCGCAAGCGCAGGAGCGTCCTAGAGGTGACTTCCCGCACCGAACCCGACAGCTAACCCGGTAGGCGCAACTGGAGATATGGAGTTTATAAGTGGCTAAGCACCGCCGCCAGGCAAACGGTACCAAGCGCACCGTTGCAACCGCGTCCGCCGTTCTCGCCGGCGCAACCCTGATCGCCCCGACTACCGCTGACGCTGCCGAGGTTCGCGTTCCTAACACGAACATCTCTGCGGAGATCCCGGGCATTGAGAACACCCCTGGCATCGCAAGCATCCCGGGCATCGAGCAGTGGATCCCGTCCCTGGCCGGTAAGGCCGACCGCGACGCTGACATCCGTTCTGCTATCGCGGCCGTGAAGGCTGTTCCGGGCGTTGCTAACGTTCCGGGCTTCAACGACTGGATCAACGGCGTCGAGAAGAAGTACGCTAGCGCCCCTGTCGCTAACCGCCAGCCGCAGGCTGCTGCCGCACCGGCTCCGGTGCGCCAGCCGTCCCAGGGTGAGCGCATCGTGTCCATCGCAAAGTCCAAGATCGGCTCCCCGTACGTCTACGGCGCTGCCGGCCCGAACGCGTTCGACTGCTCTGGCTTCACCTCCTGGGTTCACGCTCAGGCAGGCAAGCAGATTCCGCGTACCTCGCAGGCTCAGGCCAACGCTGGCCGTAAGGTCGCCATTTCTGACCTGCAGCCGGGTGACATCGTCGTCTACTACGGTGGCGCATCCCACGTTGCTATTTACGCCGGTAACGGCCAGATCATCGACGCGCTGAACTCCGGCACCCCGGTGGGCTACCGCCCGCTGAACATGATGCCGATTCACTCTGCAGTCCGCTTCTAGCGCAGCACCTGCCGCAGGAACTTCCGCGGCGTACCTAAAACCGGTCTGGAGCCTCGGGGCTCGGGCCGGTTTTGGCTCTTTATCGCACAATTGTCACAACAGTAACAGAGTGGAGCTTTTTGGCACTTTAGTCTGTCCAAAGTGTTTGACCGGTGCGGGCGGACGCTATAACTTTGTTACAGGTTTGTCATCTTTTCCTTCATGTTCTTTCAGAAAGAGGTCCTCGTGGGCAAGCACCGCGCTTCCTCCCGTCGCACGTCGCGTCCGATCGTTGCAGCTGGCGTACTTACAGCCGTCGCAACTGCGGGTTCTACCGTCCCGGCTTATGCCGAGGACGTTGAGACCATGATCAAGGAGATGGAAGATGTCTCCCACCAGGCCACCGAGAAGGCCGAAGAGGTCAAGGAGATCGAGGACCAGATCGTCAAAGGCGATAAGGAAGTCAAGACGCTGCAGAGGCAAGCTGATGATGCAAAGCGTGAAGCAGAACGCGCGGTAGGCGCTCGGTCGGGCGCGCAGCAGGAGGTCGACGGCCACGCGCGTACGCAGTACCGCAACGTCTCTAACGACGCGCGACTTAATGCCCTCGATGCAATGAATCCGCAGGAGGCTATTGACCGCGCTTCCTACCTCGGTTCTCTGAGCCGCTCCGCGCAGCGCACCCTGGATAACTCCACCCAGTTGAACAAGCAAGCAGCCCAGCGGGCCACCGACGCTAACATTGCCGTGGCTGTGGCCAACTACCGCAAGGCGGAGCTGGAGGGCAAGCGCGACAAGCTGGAGAAGGAGCGCAAAGACCTGGACGCCAAGGTCAAGGAAGTCGAGCGTCGCGTGGATGCGTTCACCCCGGAGCAGCGCGCCGCGTGGGAGGCGAAGAACGGACCGGTAGCTCTCAACGTCCCGGCATCCGCCCATGGTGACGGCGTGGTGGGTGCAGCCTTGTCCAAGATTGGTTCACCGTACGGCTGGGGCGCAGCTGGCCCGAACCAGTTCGATTGCTCCGGCTTGATGTACTGGTCCTACGCTCAGAACGGCAAGACCATCCCGCGCACCTCACAGGCGCAGCTGGCTGGCGGCACGCCGGTGCCTTTGTCTGAGCTGCAGCCGGGCGACATCATCGGTTACTACCCGGGAATTACTCACGTGGGCATGTACATCGGTGACGGCCAGGTTGTGCACGCCTCCGATTACGGTATTCCGGTCCAGGTCGTGCCGTTGAACTCGATGCCTGTTCAGGGCGCTGTCCGCTACTAAGCGCTAAGGCATCTGCGCCATTAAGGTTCTCCTGGTCACCAACGACTTCCCGCCTACTTTCGGCGGGATTCAGTCGTATTTGCGGGATTTCACCGACGCTGTCGCTGCTACCTGCGGTGCGGAGTCCATCGTTGTTTTCGCATTGACACAGGATCATGAGCAAGCATCGCTTTACGACGCTTCTTCTGCCATCCCCATCTTTCGCTGGCCGAAGCAGGTCATGCTCCCTACCCCTCGAACCGCTGAACGCATGAGCCAGATCATTCGAGAACAGGGCATTGACACCGTGTGGTTCGGCGCCGCCGCCCCGTTGGGGTTGATGGCCGGGGTCGCGCGCAAGGCGGGTGCGAAGAGAATTGTCGCAAGCACCCACGGCCATGAAGTCGGGTGGTCGATGCTCCCAGGGCCGCGCCAGGCACTACGGCGGATTGGAAACTCCTCCGACGTGGTGACTTACGTGTCGGACTACACCCGCAGGAGGTTCTCACGCGCCTTCGGGAAGCACCCGGAGTATGTCGCGTTGCCGTCGGGCGTGGATACGGACTTCTTCCGCCCAGCTTCAGAGTCGCAGCGGCGCTCAGCACGGCAGCGTTACGGCTACGGGGCAGACCCGTTGGTGGTTGTTCCGTCTCGGCTCGTCGCGCGCAAAGGACAGGACATGTTGATTCGCGTTTGGCCAAGTATCCGGCAGGTCTTTCCGGATGCGAAGCTCGCGATCATCGGGCAGGGACCTTATGAAGACACGCTGCGCAAGCTGGCCGATAGAAACGCCGTCACAGACTCAGTGCGTTTCCATGGCCGCCTGGAGCGTGAGGACATGCGTGATCTTCTCGCTGCGGCCGACGTCATGGCAATGCCGGCCCGGACACGCGGCTGGGGGCTAGACGTCGAAGGCTTAGGCATCGTCTACCTGGAAGCCCAAGCGTGCGGTATCCCCGTTGTGGCGGGGGACTCTGGCGGAGCGCCGGAGACGGTGACACCGGAGAGCGGCATTGTCGTGGACGGGCATTCAGAGAAAGAGATCACCACGGCCGTGCTCACTTTGCTTGCGGACCCGGAAAGGCGTCGACGCATGGGGCGCGCAGGCCGCGAGCACGTAAGCCAGGCTTTCTCGTGGGAGATGCTGACGAGCAGGCTCGTCCGTGTGTTGGGTCTAGAATGATCTGTCATGGTCACAATCGGATTCGACATTGGCGGGACGAATACGCGCGCTGGTGTCGTCGATAAGCACGGCGACATCGTGGACGTGGAGGAAACTCATACTCCCCACGACGCGGACGGACTGACTCACGCCATCGTCGAACTGGTGGAAGTTTTGCGCCGCAGGCATTCCATCGGCGCTGTCGGTCTCGCCGTCGCCGGTTTCTTGGATCCGGACTGTGAAGTGGTCCGTTTCGCTCCGCACCTACCGTGGCAGGACAACGCGCCAGTGAAGCAGCTGCTGGAAGAAGAGCTGGAGTTGCCGGTATGCCTGGAGCATGATGCGAACGCCGCGGCGTGGGGCGAATACCGCTACGGTGCCGCCCAGGACGCAGACACGTGGGTGTTCTTTGCCGTGGGTACAGGCATTGGTGCAACACTCATGCATCACGGTGAGATCTACCGCGGTTCTTTTGGTACCGCACCCGAATTCGGTCACATCACCGTCGTCCAAGGTGGGCGTGCATGCTCCTGCGGGAAACAAGGGTGCTTGGAGCGCTATGCCTCTGGCACTGCGCTGGTGGACACCGCCGTTGAGATTGCTACGAAGGGTGGATTTGAACCCTGCACGCTGTACCGCAGGGCCGTCGATAAGCGCGCGACTGGCAACGATGTTGTCGCTGCCGCACGCAACGGCGATGCGCTGGCGCTAGCAACAATGGATGACTTTGCGTGCTGGCTCGGACAGGGTCTTTCCATCGTGAGCGACGTGCTCGACCCGGAGTTGATCGTGCTGGGCGGGGGAGTGAGCGCGGATGCTGACCTGTTCCTCGATGCTGCGCACGAAGCCATGCGTCGCAACATGGTCGGATCCGGCTTCCGCCCGATTCCACGTCTGCAAACTGCGGACCTTGGACCGCAGGCAGGTATGATTGGCGTTGCTGATTTGGCCCGCAAACTTCTTTAGGGGAAAACATGAACAACAAGTGGTACAAGTTTTTCAAGTACATCTTGATTGGTCCCTGGCTGCGGTTGTGGAACCGGCCTGAAACGCACGGCCTGGACAACATTCCGCCCGAAGGAACTCCCGCGCTAATGGTGTCCAACCACCAGGCCGTGATGGACTCCTTCTACTTTCCCCTGGTGTGCCCGCGCCAGCTGGTGCACCCCGCAAAGAAGGAGTACTTTACCGCTCCGGGATTGGTCGGGCGCATCCAGAAATTCTTCTTCACTTCCGTGGGACAGGTTCCCATCGACCGATCTGCGAAAGATGCCGGCGACAACTTGCTCAAAGTGACCAAGGAAGTCTTCGACAACGGCGACCTGTTCTGCATCTACCCGGAGGGCACTCGTTCCCCGGACGGCCGCATTTACAAGGGCAAGACTGGCATGGCGCGAATCGCGATGGAAACTGGTGTGCCTTGCATCCCAGTGGCCATGATTGACACCCGTGAGGCAAACCCGATTGGCACCTGGATTCCGCGTCCGGTCAAGGTGACCATCAAAGTCGGTGAGCCCATCGACCCGCACCAGTGGGCCCGCGACAACGGCTACGACCCGTCTGACTCCGCCGTGTGGCGCCCGTTCACGGACTTCTTCATGGAGCAACTCGAGGAACTGTCCGGCTACCCCTACTGCGACGCCTACGCGGCGGCCGTGAAGAAGTCGCTCGAAGCTGGCAACGGGTACCCGGAGGGCACCGAGCCGCCGTGGGGTTGGCTGCAGTAAAGCGTGCGGTACTTCTATGACACGGAGTTCATCGAAGATGGCTCCACCATCGAACTGATCTCCATCGGCATCGTGGCTGAGGACGGACGCGAGTATTACGCAGTGTCCACGGATTTCAACGGTTCACGCGCCAACCCTTGGGTGCGTGAGAACGTTCTAGAGAAACTCCCGAACCCGTCCAGTCCGGAATGGAAGCCTCTGGCGCGCATCCGTGAAGAAGTGCATGCCTTTCTCACCCCAAACGGCACGAGGCCTGAGCTGTGGGCGTGGGTGGGTGCCTATGATCATGTGGTTTTCGCGCAGATGTGGGGCGACATGACGAAGCTGCCTAAGGACTTGCCGCGGTTCACCCGCGAGCTCAAGCAGTACTGGGAGATGGCTGGCCGCCCGAAGATTCCTCCTGCTCCGAAAGATGCCCACGACGCGCTTGTGGACGCTCGACACAACCTGATCAAGTTCCGCGCCTGCAACGACGTTCTGCCATTGGACCGCCGTGGAAGAATTACCCGCCCTGAGTAGGAGAAACGTCTCGGGCGTGCTACAAGTTATAGGGTGAGTTGGACTGTAGACATCCCCAAAGAAGTACTGCCCGATCTACCGCCGTTGCCCGGCGATATCAATGAGGAATTCCAGAAGGTTCTGGGCCTCGAAGCGAAACAGCAGCCGACATGGGATGAGAACGCGGCCGTATACGTCCGCAAGATCCTCGAATCGGTCCCGCCGGTGGTGGTTGCACCCGAGATCCACAAGCTGAAGAGCCAGCTAGCAGACGTCGCTGAGGGCAATGCGTTCCTCCTGCAGGGCGGCGACTGCGCTGAGACATTCGAGTCCAACACTGAGCCGCACATCCGCGCCAACATCAAGACGCTGCTGCAGATGGCCGTCGTGCTCACCTACGGAGCGTCCACCCCGGTGGTGAAACTGGCCCGCATTGCTGGCCAGTACGCCAAGCCGCGTTCCTCGGACTTGGACGAGAACGGTCTGCCGAACTACCGCGGTGACATTGTCAACGGTGTGGAACCCACCGAAGAGTCCCGCAAGCACGACCCGGCACGCATGGTCCGCGCTTACGCCAACTCCTCTGCCGCCATGAACTTGGTGCGCGCTCTGACTACCTCCGGTACCGCTGACCTGTACCGCGTTGAGGCATGGAACCGTGAGTTCGTGGCTAACTCCGCTGCCGGCGCCCGTTACGAGGCCCTGTCACGCGAGATCACCCGCTCCCTGCACTTCATGGATGCCTGCGGCGTGAATGACCGTGAGCTGCGCACCTCCGAGATCTACGCTTCCCACGAGGCGTTGCTGGTGGATTACGAGCGTGCCATGCTGCGCCTCGCCGAAGACGAGAACGGCGAGACCAAGCTCTACGATCTGTCTGCTCACCAGCTCTGGATCGGCGAGCGCACCCGCGGCCTCGACGACTTCCACGTGAACTTCGCGGCGCTGATCAACAACCCGATCGGCCTGAAACTCGGCCCGTCCACCACCCCGGAGGAAGCCGTCGCTTACGCCGCGAAGCTGGACCCGAACCGCGAACCCGGCCGCCTCACCTTTGTCGCCCGCATGGGCCACGACAAGGTGCGTGATGTCCTTCCGGGCATTGTGGATGCTGTTGAGCGCGAGGGACACAAGGTCATTTGGCAGTCCGACCCGATGCACGGCAACACCTTCACCGCGTCCAATGGATACAAGACCCGCCACTTCGACAAGATCATCGACGAAGTGCAGGGCTTCTTCGAGGTCCACCGCCACCTGGGCACCCACCCGGGCGGCATCCACATCGAGCTGACCGGCGAGCACGTCACGGAGTGCCTCGGCGGTGCCCAGGACATCACCGACATCGACCTGCCGGGCCGTTATGAGTCCGCGTGCGACCCGCGCCTGAACACCGAGCAGGCTCTGGAGCTCGCGTTCCTCGTCGCGGAGATGCTCCGCAACTAAGTTGCGCTTAGTAGTACTCCGGCATCCGGATAATCTCGGGGATCTCCCCGTACCATCCGGAGCCGTACCACCAGCCACCGACGGCGACAGCCGCGGTGGCTGTAATCATGAGTAGCACTATGACGGCTGTTGCCGCTGCGGAGCGGTTCGTCTCCGGTTCGGGGATGCGCGGAGCTTCAGGTTCGCGCACCGGTGCCTGTGCTGGAACGGGCGGGTGCGCAGGTGCATGCGCTGGCACTGGCGCAGGGGCTTGCGGCCGATACTGCTGCTGGTGGTCCTGGTGATACAGCGCAGGCGATGGTTCGCGTACTGGTTCTTGCAGGTGCTCGCGCTCAGGTTCATATACCGGCTGGTGGTCAAAGCGCGTTTCGGGCGCAAGCTCGGGTTCCTCTGCCCCGTCCTGTTCGATCTGCGTCACCCCGGTCGGAATGGCGGCCACACGGTGGGCGGCCGACTGGGTCGGTGCCGGAACGGTGAAGTCGGGCAAGTCCAAGTCGGCGGAAACGTCCTCGAGGGCGTCGAGGAATTCGTCTGCGTCAGCGAAGCGGTCGCGGGGGTGGCGGGCAGTGGCGGTGGCCACGAGCTCGTCGAAAAGCATGGGCACCCCCGCGATGCGTGAGGATGGTGGCGGCACATCCCTGTGCAACCGCGCCATCGCGTGCGCCAGTGAGGTGTCGCCGGAAAACGGCTGGGTACCGGTGAGCAGTTCAAAGAGCACGATGCCGGCGGAGTAGACGTCCGAAGCTTGGGTGAGCTCGGAACCGTCGACTTGCTCCGGGGAGAGATAGGCGACGGTGCCCACGATCTGGTCGGTGGAACGCTGGGATTCGCTGGCTGCGCGAACCAAGCCGAAGTCTGCGAGCTTCACCGAATTGTCGCCGTTAATGAGGATGTTGTCCGGTTTGATGTCGCGATGGACCAACCCGCGGCGGTGCGCCACAGATAACCCGGTGAGCATCGAACGCATGACTTCAGCAGCGGCATGCGGGGGCATGGGACCTCGCTCGGCCAAAAGTTCCCGCAGCGTGCCGCCGGTGATGAGCTCCATGATGAGGAAGACATCCTCGCCGTGGGAGGAGAAGTCGTAGACGTTGACTAAGTTCGGGTGGCTCATCTGCGCCATGGCGCGAGCTTCGCGTTGGAAGCGGTCGAGAAACAGCGGATCGTCGACATAGCGCGGGTGCATGACCTTGGCGGCGACTTCGCGGTCGAGACGAGTATCCAGGCAGCGGTAGACCGTGGACATGCCACCGCGGGCAATGGGGCGGTCCACGGCGTAACGTCCTTCCAATACGTCGCCAGCTGCAAGGTCACTCATGGCATATAAGTATGGCCGACGAGGCTGGGGAAGTGCTAACAGCGCGCGTACAGTGAAGAGCGTGAGTGATATCGAATATGACCTTGACACGCTTCTTGAGGGCGAAACGCTGCTGTCTTTCCCTGAGGTGGCTGACCGTCTCGGTGTCCCAGTGACCAAGGTCCACGATTACGTTGGTGCGGGAAAACTCGTTGCGCACAAGGCTGACGGTGTGAAGTGCATTCCAGAGGCGCTTCTGAGCGGTGATGAGCTATCCAAGTTCGTTGGTGGCGCGATCACGGTGCTTCTCGACGGCGGATACCGCCCCGACGAAATCCTCGCCTACCTCTTCACTGACGACGACAGTCTGCCTGGCCGCCCCATCGATGCGTTGCATGGGCATGGTGCCCGCGAAGTAATCAGGCGCGCGCAGGCAATGGCGTTTTAACGCTCCGGGCTGCAAGCCAGCCGAGAAGGAAGACCGCCAGCATCCACCAGCCGACGTAAAAGCGGTGGTTTCCGCTGCCCATGAACGACAGCGCGACAATGACTGACGCAGCGACGGTCACCTTCACCAGCCAGCGCGGCGGTGCGAACGTTCCCGCAACGCTGATCGACGATGCGTAGTACCACGGCAACGTCACCGCGTTGAACACGAACGCCACCAGGTACGCCAGTGCGACGCCCTTGACCGCACGGCGCTGCGACTGGCGGTAGAGGACCCACACCACGACGAGACCAGTCAGCATGAGCAAAGACCCGATGGTGCGGGTGAAGTCGAGGACAGTGTTGTAAGGGAATTCCTCATCCACCAGCCACACGAGCGGAGTGACCAAGTCTGTGATGAGTGTGGCACCGGAGAGGGGATTGACCACCTTCGAGTTGCCCGAGATCTCCGCTAGCCAACCCCACGATGTGCCGGATGCCCAGGTAACTGCGGCGACGACGGCGATGGACAGCGCGACGACGCTTACTCCCGCGGCCAGGAAAACGGTGACTCGGCGGCCGTAACGCTGCATCGCGATCCACACGACAAACGGCAGTGCAATGGCCGCCGTCGCCTTGAGCGAGACTGCCACGGAGATGAGCACGATCCCCACAAAGAAGCGGCTATGCAGGCAGGCGAGCAAGCCGATGCTGACCAGGCCGACCATCACAGACTCGTTATGCATGCCGCCGACCATGTGGATGATCATCACTGGGTTGGCCACGCCGAGCCACAGCGCCAATGCAGGATCCCCACCCAGCTCACGCGCGATGCGCGGGACTGCCCACGCGATAGCGGCGAAACCGGCGAAGGAGATGAATTTGTAGACAATGATGCCGGCCATGACGTTGTCGCCGACAGCAGTGGTCACTCCTTCGCCGATCCACAAGTGCAGCGGGCCATAAGGGGTGGTCGTATTCCGCCAGTCGTGCGAGACCTCCAGCAAGTACGGCCCTGGGTTGACGGCCGCGCCCTCGTCGTAAGGGTTGAAGCCGTCGCGCACCATGGCGCCCTGCATGAGGTAGGAGTACACGTCGCGCGACATCAGCGGTGCCGCGAGCAGCAGGGGAGCGGTCCACCCCCATACCGCAGCGCGGACCTGTTCCACGTGAGCTCCCTGCAGCATGACCCACGCGAAAACGAGGAGAAAAAGCCCGGCAGTGAGAGCGACGTCGGCAAGCCCGCGCGCGTGGCCGTAGGACAGGAAGGCCCATCCGAAGTAGTCGAGCATTCCGCCGCGGTTGCGGGTGGCGCCCGCGCCGAAAGAACCGAGCGCGATAAGCGCGGTGCCGGCAACGCCGAGCGGAACTACGACACGGGGAGACATGGTGCGGAGCTTACATGCGCCGCGCGGTGGCATTGACCGCCAGGGTCTCGAGTGTCTCCACCGCCTCGGGCGACAACGCGGCACCACGGACATGTGCAAGGCCGGATTCGGTCAACTCGTCGATACGCTTTTCGACGTCTTCTACCGCCCCCGTCTCACGAATGATCCCCGAGAGTTCGGCGATCTCGTCGGGGGTCAGGGCCGTACCAATGCCGTCCCGGAGGCGCTGCGCTGCCGCCGGGTCACGCTCATCGGCTGCCTGGAGCGCACGGGAATACAGCACAGTGCGCTTGCCTTCCCGCAGGTCGTCTCCGGCGGGTTTTCCGGTGACCTTCGGGTCGCCGAAGACACCGAGAATGTCGTCGCGAAGCTGGAAAGCGATCCCGATGTCGTGGCCGTAACGCCGCAGAGCCGCAATCGTGTCATCGTCCGCACCCGCGATTGCTGCGCCCAAGTGGAGGGGGCGCTCGATGGTGTATGCGGCAGTTTTGAAACGATTGACTGCATTTGCAAGCTCTTCGCTTTCGCAGCCGGCGGCTTCGAGCGAAATATCCAGAATCTGGCCGCCGATGACCTCCGCGCGCATGCCTCGCCAGGGCTCGGAAGCGCGGAGAAGAGCCGCATGGCTCAGGCCGGAGTGGTGCCACATGTCGTCTGCCCACACGAGCGCCAAATCACCGACCAAAATGGCGAGGCTTTCGCCGAACTTGTCGGAATCTCCGAGCCAGTTGTGTTCGCGGTGACTGTGCGCGGCGGCGACGTGCACGGTCGGGTTTCCGCGCCGGGTCGCAGATGCATCGATAATGTCATCATGGATGAGTGCGCATGCCTGAATGAATTCCAAGGAACTCACCGCGCAGAGCACAGCTGCCGGATCCTCCTCCGTATTCTCCAGCCCGTTCGCACCGACAAACCCGACCCATCCGAATGTGGGGCGAATGCGCTTACCACCCCCGAGAACGAAGGTGCGCAGGTGCTCTACCGCCTCCGATACCGGCGGACCGATGACGTCCACTGAATGGCCGTGCTCGGTGAAGAACTTTTCCAGTTCCCGTTCCACAGCCGCGGGGATCTGTGCAGTAGTCGGGACATCGGCCTTATCGGGATGGGTCACCATAGCGGCCACTCTACAGACTGGGAGCCCAGCGGTAGCGTGCGTCCGAGCACCGCAAAGGGACGGGAATCTCCCGCGTAGAGGAAGTTGCGTAGGACATCTTTGAATCCGAGTGAGCGGTAGAGACCGAAAGCGGCATTTGCTTCCGCCGGGACTTCAGGCGTTGACAGCAGGACGTACTTGCGACCTATATCTACTAGCAGCTCGTGAATCAGGGCGTGTCCAACGCCCTGTCCCTGTAGGTCAGGCGCAACGTGGATCTCCGCTAGCTCGAAGTAATGCGATGTCAACTCGCGCCGTATGTGGTCGGGGATGCTCTGTTGCTGCAAACCCAGACGAAGTTGCTGGTCCCACCATCTGTCGGGCGTGCCGTTGAAACCGTAGGCGACACCGGCGAGCGCTCCGGTCTCTGTGAATGCCGCCACGGCAGTGAAACCCGGATGTGAGGTCTCACGGCGCCATACCCCGATTCGCTGTTCGCGGAGGGTGCGCGGGTACTTCATGGCAGTGATATAGAGATCAACCAGGTCCGGAGCCATGCGGGCAAAGTCAAAACCGGACAACCTGCGGATAGTGAAGGTCACGTCTTAATCGAATCACGTCGGGGTTAGTGCGGGGCCATTTTTGGGGTTCGAATGTGCGTTCGATTGGGTAGCCCGGTTTGTCGGGTGGGGGTCCTAGGTTGTTACTCAACAAAACGAACTGCCGACAGGTGAGACGGCCAGCCAAAGGAGGCCCATTATGAACAGCGTTATCTCTGCAACCACTGGCACGGTGTACGGAACGGTTCCAGCTGTCTCCCGGAGTGAGAATTTTCTCGGCACCGCTCGAGCTCTGCTGGATGAGTCGTATGCGCACCTTGGCGCCGGCCGGTCCGATCTTGCGCTGGAGAGCGCCTACCGCGCAGCACTGCGAACGGCAGGCGCAGTCGTGGCGGATTCGGCGGTGATTGCTAAAAGGAAGAGGTTGCCAACCAGTGCGTGGGCAAAGCTCAAGCTGACCGGTGTCCGCGGCGGCTATTGGGCGGAAGTGTTCGAGGGCTACTCGCGGTTGCGCGGGCGGGTCGCCTCGGGCATCGAGCTAAAGCCTGATGGTGCACTAGTCGCGGAGCTGGTTGACCGGGCCGCCGCGTTCTATGCGGAGGTAGCGGGGGAGGGGCCGGGTATGGCGGCGGCGTAGCATGTCCAGGCGTGTGCAGGCGCTATGATGATGTGAGCGTCCAGGGAACAATGCCGTGTAGTTGAGCGTTGTACTCACATAGTGGACACCGACCAAACATGGCTGGGAGGAAAAGTGGCTCTTTCAGAGCAAGAACAGAAGTTACTCCGCGAGATTGAGGAGTCGCTTCTCGCTGACGACCCTAAATTTGGGTCGACGGTGGCTTCCTCGGCGGGGTACGGGGCTGAGCAGCCGGCCGGCAAGCTGACGATTCGCTCTTTCGCCATCATCGTTTTGGGTCTGCTGCTGCTCATCGGTGGTGTTGCTTTGGCTACGCAGAGCATCTGGTTTGTCATCATCAGCATCGTTGGCTTCGTCGTGATGTTCGCCGGTGGCATGTGGGCGTTGCAGACGCCGAACGGGTCCGCTTCGCCGGCGCAAGAAACGCGCCAAGGTAGTCAGGCGCAGCGCAATGGCATGAGCTCGCGCATGGAAGAAAACTTCCGCCGCCGTTTCGAAGATAGATGACGCTTAACCGCTGACCCCTCGCGCCGCTATCAACGGCGGTACTCAACCCTCCAGGAATTGATGTTCTTGGAGGGTTTTCTTGTATGCGCGATGTCTGCCACTTTGCCCCACCTCGCCCACCCACTTTGCCCCACACGAGCTCATTGACTCTAGCGAACTGGGATATTGCCGATATTCAACGTGGTGCCATTGTGATTAAAGGGATGTATTTAGATTAAAGTCATTCATGTTTCGCGCATTTTGATCGTTTTTGGGGCTGGGTGCGGGAGATTCTGCCACCGTATTCAAGCGCTGTGACCTGCAGTGAAGTAACTTAATTAAGAAAACACGCCGCGGAAACTAGCGTTTGTGGGACGAAGTGGGTTAAAGTGGGGCCAGCGAAACGCGATGTGTCGTGTGGAGCTGCATAAAAGTTCACAACCGGAGTCGTTGAGTGAAGGAAGGTAGGGCGCCGGATGTTTCTGGGCACCTATACCCCCAAGCTGGACGACAAGGGACGCCTGACACTGCCAGCGAAATTCCGTGAGGGACTCGCTGACGGTCTGATGGTGACCAAGGGGCAAGACCACTCTCTGGCGGTCTATCCCCGCGAGGAGTTCGCGGCCCGCGCTCGTAAGGCGGCAGCGGTCTCCCGTACGAATCCGAAGGCGCGTGCTTTCATCCGTAACTTGGCAGCAAGTGCGGACGAGCAGGCGCTCGATGGTTCGGGTCGCATCACTCTGTCGCCGGCGCACCGCGATTACGCGAACCTCTCAAAGGAATGCGTGGTCATCGGGTCAGTGGATTTCTTGGAGATCTGGGACGCGGAGTCCTGGGAGAAATACCAAGAAAATACCGAGGCTGCCTTCTCGGCGGCTGATGAGGACGACATTCTCTCGGGTCTGCTCTAACAGGGCAGGCGAGTGGTGAGCGTGTACGAACTCTGCTCGGGGCGCGAGTCGTTCTGGTGTACTTCCCCGATATCAGAATGACCGCCCCGGGCAGGGCTCTATACGTTCCCCGCGGCAACAACTGCAGGTACTTCAAACCCAGGGCGCTCCAAGGGGGTGGACTCGATGGCACAGGAAACAGCAACCGACAACGGCCACGGCCACATCCCCGTCATGCGCGACCGCATGGGGGAACTCCTTCGCCCTGCGGTAGAGCGCTTCGGGCCCCACGCTGTCATCGTCGACGGCACGCTGGGTGCCGGTGGACACACGGAGTACTTCCTGGACACCTTTCCGGAGGCATCAGTCATCGGCATTGACCGTGACGGTGCTGCGCTTGCCCAAGCGAGCGAGCGTCTCGCGCGATTCGGTGACCGTTTCGCGCCGGTGCGGGGCCGCTTTGATTGCCTCGCGGAATCGCTGCGCGACGGTACCGGGCCGGTCTTTGAGACCGTCCGCGCGCATGGCTTAGCCGGGGCATTTTTCGATCTCGGTGTCTCATCAATGCAGCTCGACCAGGAAGAGCGCGGCTTCGCTTACCGTGTGGACGCCCCGCTGGACATGCGCATGGACCCGTCGGCAGGTATTACCGCGGCCGATGTGCTGAACACCTACAGCCACGGTGACCTCGCGCATGTGCTCAAGGCGTACGGCGACGAGCGTTTCGCCGGCAAGATCGCCAGCGCTGTCCTCGACGAACGGGAGAAAGCTCCCTTCGACACGTCCGCACGCCTGGTGGAGTTGCTCTACCGGGTGATTCCGGCCGCCACCCGCCGCACCGGCGGCCACCCGGCGAAGCGGACATTCCAGGCGCTTCGCGTGGAAGTCAACCGCGAACTGGACGCACTCACCAACGTGCTGCCGATGGTCGCCGAAGCCCTCGGCCCCGGTGGCCGGGCGGTGTTCATGAGTTACCAATCGCATGAAGACAAGCTGGTCAAGCGCGCGTTCACGGAGTGGACAACGTCCAAAACGCCCGCCGGTTTACCGACCGAACTGCCGGGCATGGCCGCCGAATTCCGCATGGTCACCCACGGTGCAGAGAAGGCGTCGGTGGCGGAAGTGGAAGTCAACAGGCGTGCGGCGCCAGTGCGTGTACGAGCCGTCGAAAAACTGGAACAACAGTGAAGGGAACAACAATGGGAGCAAGCCGAGACCTCACCGCCGGATCGACGGCGCTGTTGGAGCGTACGACAAAGACCGCTCCGGCCCGCCCGAAGACGACTGGGCTGAAGCCGCACTTGCCTCGCGGCCCACGACGCTTGGGTTCGAAGCAGGTTGTGTCTGTCCGTGGACGCCGCGTGGTCAACACCACGGCGGCAAAGCGAACGTTCTCCAAGCTGTCCATTCTGTCGCTGCCGCTGCTCATTTTGGGCATCTTCGGTGCCATGATGCTCTCCGCTCTGTCCACTCAGCAGACGTTCACCATTCAGCAACTCCAGAATGAGGAACGCACGCTGAGCAACGAAATTGAGACCCTCAACCGTAACCTGGAGGATGCGCGCGCAGCCGCAGACATCGCCGCGAAGGCGGACGCGGCCGGTCTCGTTGTTCCCGAACAACCGGGAATTATTGCCGTGAATGAGAAGGGCGAAGCCCACGAGACGCGCGAGGCCGATCCGGAGAAAACCGGCCAGGTCGTGGACGTCAACGGAGAGACTATTCGCGTCGACCGCGCAACGAGCGACCGTGACGCGACGAGCGATGTTGCCGACAATCTGTCTGCTTTACCGCAAACGTCTAACGGCGCACCGACTGGACCGCCCGCGCCAGCTGCTCCACCCGCAGCGGGCGGGGCCCCGGCAGCGCTGCCGAGCATTCCTGGCGCTCGGTAAAAACGTAAAGGCGTGGCGGTCATCACCTAGCCCCCGTCACGGGGCAAGATGAGACCCTGAAGTTATTGGGCGTGAGCGAGGTAGGTGACACAAGCGCCGTGAGCAGATTGGACCCGCAACGGCGGAGAATGCCGCACCCGCGGCGGCGCCCGCCGGCAGCGCCAGCACAAAAGGTCATTACCACCAGCCGGATGCGGATTCTCACGGCTATTTTCCTGGTCCTTGCCCTCGTGCTCATTGGGCGTTTGGCATGGGTGCAGCTCAAGTGGGGGCCGGAACTGCAAACCGTCGCTGCGGACCAGCGCACCCGGACCTTCACCGATCCCGCTCGTCGCGGTGAGATCGTGGACCGGGAAGGCAATTATCTTGCCTACACGATGCAGGCGCGCTCCCTGACTGTTTCGCCCGTGATCCTGCGCAAAGAACTTGGCGAGCTCGTGCGCAACGAGATGTATGAAGAGGGTGCCTCCCGTGCGGAAGCCGAAGCTCAGCAGGATGCTCGCGTAGAGGATTATCTGCGCCAGATGGCTAATGAGATTCCCGTCATGGTCGGGGAGGATCCGAAAGCCGTCGAGCGTGAGAACGCGGACGACAACGCCGAAAAAGACAAAGACAACAAGGACAGTAAGGACAACAAGGACGCAAAAGGTAAATACGAGAAGAAACTCGAGACTCCGCGCGTGAGCTCCAAAGACATCCTGGAAAAGCTCCACGCGGACACAGATTATGAGGTTCTCGTCCGCAATGTCGACCCAGATGTCGCTGCTGAGGTTGCACAGAAGTTCCACGGTGTTGCAGCTGACCACCAAGACATCCGCGAATACCCCAACGGTGCAATCGGGGAGAACATTATTGGCCGCGTCTCCATGGACGGGCAGGGCCAGTTCGGGCTCGAAGCCTCTAGCGACGCGATTCTGACGGGCATCAACGGCCGCTCCACCGAAGATGTCTCTGCCAACGGCCAAGTCATCCCCGGCACGTTGCGCGACGTTGTGCCGGCAGTGAACGGATCGCGCGTTGAGCTGACTATTGATCTGGATCTGCAGGCCTACGTGCAGCAGCTGTTGGAGCAAGCGAAGGCGAACTCGAAGGCCAAGGACGCCGAGGCTGTGGTCTTGGATGCTGCCACCGGCGAGGTGCTCGCCATGGCCAACACGTCCACGATCGACCCGAACGGCGACTTGGAGAAGCAACTGTCGCAGGGCCGCAGCTTTGATAACCCGTCGATTTCCCACCCCTTCGAACCTGGCTCGGTGGCCAAGATCATCACGGCTACCGCGGCCATTGAAGAGGGCATCACCACCCCGGATGAAGTGCACACAGTTCCGGGACGAATCGAAATGTCCGGCGTCACTGTCGCAGACGCGTGGGAGCACGGTGATGCGCCGTACACCACGACAGGAATCTTCGGTAAGTCCTCGAACGTTGGCACGCTCATGCTCGCTCAGGAGGTGGGCGAGGAGCGTTTCGACGACTACTTGCAGCGCTTCGGAATCGGGCAGGGCACCGGCATTGAACTCCCGAACGAATCCCCGGGTCTCGTGCCGTCCCGCGAGCAGTGGTCGGGCGGCACCTTTGCCAACCTGCCCATCGGTCAGGGCATGTCCCTGACCACCCTCCAACTCGCCAGTGTGTACCAGGCCTTGGCGAACGACGGTGAACGCATCGAGCCGCGCATCGTCAAAAAGGTTGTGCAGCAGTCCGGGGAGGAACTGCCGCAGGACGAGCCCCGCCGCACCCGTGTCGCCAGCGAAGAGACCGCACAGACAGTTGTGAATATGTTCCGCTCTCCGTTCCAGGATGATCCGAACGGTGTCCAGAATGGTACTGCTGCCGGCAACGAGATCCCCGGCTACCAGCTCGCCGGCAAGACCGGTACTGCCCAGCAGGTCAACCCCGAAACGGGCGCATACTCTAACTCGGATTACTGGATCACTTTCGCCGGTATTGCTCCGGCGGATGATCCTCGCTTCGTCGTCGCGGTTATGCTGGACGACCCGGAGCGGGGTCCGCTCGAAGGCGGCGCTGGCGGCCAGTCGGCGGCACCGGTGTTCACCGAGATTGCGAACTGGTTGATCAACCGCGAGAACATCGGTCAGAGCCCCGACCCAGGTGAGCCGTTCGTGCTGGAAGCGCGTTAGAAGAGGGAGTGCATAACCATGGCTAAGGTTTCGCTGGAGAATCTGGCGGAGATCGCAGGCGCGCGCGTGGAGAACGCGCCGGAGAGTTCGCTATCCGTCAGCGCAATCAGCCTTGATTCGAATGCCGTGAAAAGCGGTGCGATGTTCGCTGCGCTTCCGGGCACCCGAGTGCACGGCGCCACCTTCGCGCACGCGTCGGACGCCTCTGCGGTGCTGACCGATGATGCCGGGTGGGACATCCTGCGTGAGACGGGATTTGAGCGCCCAGTACTCGTCGTTGAGCGTGTGCGCGACATCCTCGGTGATGTCGCTGCCGAAATCTACGGACACCCGACTGAGCACCTGACGGTGATCGGAGTGACGGGAACGTCGGGAAAAACGACCACGACGTACTTGCTCGAATCCGGGTTGACCGCCGCCGGTTGCGCCGTCGGGTTGATCGGCACGACGGGCACCCGCATCAAAGGTGAGGATGTGCCCACATCGTTGACCACTCCTGAAGCTCCGAAACTTCAAGAGCTGTTCGCGGACATGGTCTCCCGCGGCGTGACGCACGTGGTCATGGAGGTTTCCTCTCACGCGCTCGTGCTGGGCCGCGTCGATGGCACGAAGTTTGCGGCGGCCGGGTTTACCAACCTCTCCCAGGACCACCTGGACTTCCACCCCACGATGGAGGACTACTTCGAGGCCAAGGCCATCCTCTTCGACCGGGCAGAGAAAGCCGTCGTGTGCATTGACGACGAATGGGGCCAGAAGATGACGCAGCGCGCCCACTCACCTGTCACCGTGGGGGTGCATAACACCAGCGCCGATTGCACGGCGCGGCTGGATAGTGTGACTGAGTCCGGTGCGCAGGACATCACTGTGCGCATCGGCGGGCAGGACATTTCCACGCGCATCCCTCTGCCGGGGGCGTTCAACATCGCTAACACTGCGCTGGCGACAGCTCTCGCCGATTCGGTGGGCATCGATCCGAAGGTCTTCCTGCAGGGGCTGGACGCGGCCCGAGTCCCGGGGCGCATGGAACGCGTGAGCGTTGGGCAGCCGTTCGTTGCTGTTGTCGACTACGCCCACAAGCCCGCTGCTGTCGCAGCTGCGCTGGACAGCTTGCGCGAGCAGGTTGACGGTCGGATCGGTGTCGTTGTCGGTGCCGGTGGTGACCGCGACCATTCGAAGCGCCCGCTCATGGGTGCAGAGGCAGCAACACGGGCAGACCTGGTGATCATCACCGACGACAACCCCCGCACCGAGGACCCGGCAGCAATCCGTGCGGCTGTAAAGCAGGGTGCTGAAAGCGTCATCGACGGTGCCGCGACGGACATTCGCGAGGTCGCCTCCCGTGCACAGGCAATCGCGGACCTGGTTGCATGGGCAGAACCCGGAGATGCCATTATCGTCGTGGGTAAAGGGCACGAAGTCGGGCAGATCATTGGGGAGACCACGCACCACTTCGATGATCGTGAAGAAGTCGCGTTCGCCCTGGCGCGTCGAGAGGGCAAGGAGGTCAAGGAATGATCGAGATAACACTCGCCGACATTGCCCGCGTTACAGGTGGGCAGTTGAGCCCGGGCGCAGATCCAGAGGCCACCGTCACTGGCTATGTTGAGTTCGATTCGCGGAAGATCACCGAAGGCGGGTTGTTCGTCGCACTACCCGGTGCGAACGTGGACGGCCACGACTTCGCGCGGTCCGCGATCGACCGCGGTGCCGTGGGAGCCCTGGTTGCCCGCGACGTAGGGGTGCCCGCTGTCATTCTTCCGCCCGTCGAGCAGATCGAGGGTGATAATTCGGACTTGGCCGCTAATGATCCGGATGGTTCCGCCCGCGCAGTTGTCGCGGGGATGGCGAAGTTGGCGGCGCATGTGGCGACGACGCTCGTCGATAAGCATCAGCTGCGCATCACGGGCATCACTGGTTCTGCTGGAAAGACCTCCACTAAAGACCTCATTGCCAGCGTGCTTGCGGATGCCGGCGAAACGGTTGCACCGCCCGGTTCTTTTAACAATGAGATCGGTTTGCCCTACACCGTTTTGCGCTGTACGGAGGACACAGACTTCCTTGTCGCGGAGATGTCCGCTCGCGGGATCGGGCACATCGCGCAACTCACTCACGTCGCGCCGCCGCAGATCGGCGTGGTACTCAATGTCGGTAGCGCCCACCTCGGCGAATTCGGCTCCCGCGAAAACATCGCGCAGGCGAAGGGCGAGCTCGTCGAAGCGCTTCCAGCCGACGGCATCGCGATCCTCAATGCCGACGACGAGCTAGTTGCCGGCATGGCGTCTCGCACGAAAGCGCGCGTCGTGTGCTTTTCCACTGACCCGCGCTCCAACGCGGAGTATGTCGCCGAGGGCATCACGCTTGACGACGTCGCACGTGCCTCCTTCACCATGCATTCGCCCAACAGCGAACCCCAGCAGGTGAGATTGAAAGTGTTCGGGGCCCACCAAGTCTCCAATGCCCTGGCCACAGCAGCGGTGGGGATGGAAGCCGGCATGGATGCCGCCACCGTTGCCCGCGCTTTGTCTAACGCACATAGTTTGTCCGTTAACCGCATGGACGTGAATACCCGCGCCGACGGCGTGACCGTGATCAACGATGCGTACAACGCTAACCCGGACTCCATGCGCGCTGGCATCGCCGCCCTGGGGTACACTGCTGCGGGCCGCCCCGGCGTCCGCTCCATCGCGGTGCTGGGGGAGATGGGTGAGCTCGGCGAGGACTCGGTGGAAGCACACACCGCGTTGGGCAATGAGCTCGCCCGCTATCGTGTGACGCACCTCGTTGTCGTCGGCGAGAGCGCTGAAACGGCCGCCCTGCTCAGCCGCGCTGCGGAGCGGGGAATTGAAAGTGTCAGCGCCCTCGACATCGAGGACGCAACGGAACGGGTCAGTGAGATCCTGCGCACGGTACCGCTCGGCGAGGAGAACTGGCGCGACCGTCCCGACCGCGACGTTGTGTTGGTGAAAGCCTCCAACGCTGCCGGTCTGTGGAGGGTAGCGGAACGACTGTTAGACGGAGGAAAGCAATAGTGACGCAGATCATCATGTCGGGGGTCATTAGCTTCCTCGTAGCCATCTTCACCACCCCGCTGCTCATCCGCTACTTCACCAACCACGGCCAGGGCCAGGAAATCCGTGAGGACGGTCCGAAGTCGCACATCCGCAAACGCGGCACACCCACGATGGGTGGCATCGCCATTTTGCTGGGCATTGTCGCGGCCTATGTAATTGTGGGCATCTGGGGTTCTGTCACCGGCAAGGGCGGTTTCACGGCCTCGGGTTTGCTCGTCCTTGGCCTGACTATGGGCCTGGGCCTCCTCGGTTTCGCCGATGACGGCATGAAGCTCTTTTTCAACCGCAACCTTGGGCTGAACAAGAAGGCCAAGCTTGCCGGCCAGCTCGCCATTGCCCTGATCTTCGGGTACTTGCTGCTCCAGTTTGAAAATGACAGTGGACTGACTCCGGGCTCGACGCACCTGAGCTTCATCCGCGACATTGAGACCTTCGACATTGCGATCGGTGGAGCGGTCGTGGGCACGATCCTTTTCCTCGTGTTCATCTACTTCCTCATCGCGGCATGGTCTAACGCTGTCAACCTCACTGATGGTCTCGACGGTTTGGCGGCGGGTTCTACAGCGCTGGTCATGTTCGGCTACATGGTGATCACGTTCTGGCAGTTCAGGAACTCGTGCTCCGTGACTCCAGGACCGGGGTGCTACGACGTCCGCGATCCGCTCGACCTTGCCATCTTGTGTGCCGCAGGAATGGGCGCGTGCGCCGGTTTCCTGTGGTGGAACGCCGCCCCGGCGAAGATCTTCATGGGTGACACCGGTTCGCTCGCGCTCGGTGGACTGGTGGCTGGCGTGTCCATCAGTAGCCACACCGAGGTGCTCATGGTGATCATCGGCGCTCTCTTCGTCATGGAAGCCACTTCCGTGGTCATCCAGGTTGCCGCCTTCAAGACCACCGGTAAGCGTGTGTTCCGCATGGCCCCGTTCCACCACCACTTTGAAAATGGTGGTTGGGCTGAGACGACAGTGGTCATCCGCTTCTGGCTGATCTGCGGTATCGCCGTGGTCATCGGTCTGGCGGTCTTCTACGCCGAGTGGCTCACGGCAACCGGAGTGACCTTGGCATGAGCGTAAGCATGCAGGCCGGCGACCCTTTCCTCTCCTTGCTCTCTGGCGGAGTACTCGTGGCTGGGGCTGGTGTCTCGGGGCTCGGCACTGCGAAACTGCTCCGCGCTGCGGGAGTGGACTTCGCTGTCGCCGACGAAGATGTGACTAAGCGTGCCGCTGTGCAGGAGGAAACAGGCTGCGCCACCATGGACACGGCGGAAGCTGCGCGGCGCGCGACCGAGTTCCCCCTTGTGGTGACGTCCCCGGGATGGCGCCCGGATTCGCCGCTCCTCGTCGCCGCCAGCGATGTCGATTGCACCGTCATTGGTGATGTGGAGCTGTGCTACTTACTCGATCAGCACCGTTTCTTCGGCCCGCCGCGTGATTGGCTCGCGGTCACTGGAACGAATGGCAAGACCACCACGACAGGCATGCTCGCCGCGATCATGGAAGAGGCCTCCTCCTACACAGGTAAACGCGCGGCCGCGTGCGGCAACATCGGCATAGCCGTCGCCGACGCACTCATGCAGACTCCACGCATCGACGTGCTTGTCGCTGAGCTATCGAGCTTCCAGCTCCACTGGTCCCACGAACTCACCCCAGACGCCGGAGTGCTCCTCAACCTGGCTGACGACCACATAGATTGGCACGGCAGCTTCGACGCGTACGCTGAGGCAAAAGCGAAAGTCTTCAGCGCCTCCACCGCGGTCGCCGGTGTCGACGATGGGCAGGTTGCCCGTTATGCCGCTCAGACCAACCGCAGTGACATCATCGGCTTCACGCTGAACGCGCCGGACGACAACCAGGTCGGCGTCATTGACGGAAACATCGTGTCCCGCATCGGGGATACGCCGACGCGCATTTCGCTTATCGACGGCATCGAGCCCGCCGGCGAAGCCGGCATCCTCGACGCACTTGCCGCCACGGCCGTCGCTGTCACCCGTGGGGCAAGCCCGGAGCAGATTGACCGGGCACTGCACTCATATCAGGTCTCCGGCCACAGGGGAGCAGTGGTTCACCGGGCAGGCGGTGTCGCCTGGATCGACAACTCTAAGGCGACAAACCCTCACGCGGCTGATTCCGCCCTCAACGGCACGGCCGGCAAGATCGTATGGATCGCCGGCGGTCAACTCAAGGGCGCGGATGTCGATCAGCTCGTGCGCGACCACGCCCACCAATTCAGAGCGGTCGCTCTGTTGGGGGTGGATAGGGATGTGATTGCTGGGGCCGTCGATAAAAATGCGCCTGATGTGAATGTGTTCGTGACGGACTCGAGCGACCCTGTTACCGCCATGAACGATGTCGTCCGTTTTGCCTCTGAGCAGGCAAAAGAAGGTGACAGCGTCATCCTCGCTCCCGCCGCGGCGAGCCTGGATATGTACTCCGGCATGGCTCAACGCGGAAATCTTTTCGCGGACGCTGCGCGCGCCCTCGCCGAAAACGGCTAGCCGTAAGGCAATGTGAAAATTGTGACGACGACGAGGCCTGCCGCGAACAAGCGGCCACCGCAGCAAAAGAAGCCGAGCCAGTACTCCTCCGGCATGGCTCGTCGCTTGGCGCGCCTGAACGAATGGATGGATGCCCGGCCGTTGCTGGACTACACCATGACGCGCACCATCGTGCTGGTTCTTGCGGGGCTGGGCGTGATCATGGTGACCAGCTCGTCGATGACGTGGTCCGTTCTCGATGACTCCTCTGTGTGGGCGCAGCCTCTCAAGCAGGGCATCGTCGTGGCGCTTGGTTTGCTCGCGTTCTGGGTCGCGCTGCAGATTTCCCCTGAGCGCGTGCGCGGCTTCGCCTCGCTGCTCATGGTGGGGTCGGTTCTCCTGCTGGGCGCTGTGCTTGTTCCCGGTATCGGAACCGGCCGTGAGGAAGTGGGTTCACAATCGTGGATCTACATTGGCGGATTCCAACTTCAGCCGTCGGAAATCGCCCGCGTAGCTATCTGTGTCTGGGGCGCATCGATTCTGGCGAACAAGAATCCGCGGAGGATGTTCGAACTCACCAACGGGTACGTTCCATTCATTTGCGTCGCTGCGCTGTGCATGTTCCTCATTGGCGCCCAGGGCGACCTAGGCATGATGGTGTCGTTTGCGATCGTTGTCGCCTTCATCCTGGTCTTCGCAGGTGTCCCGTGGAAGATCATCAGCGTCGCAGCCGGTTTCGGCGCGGTACTGCTCGTCGCGGTCATGGCAGCCGGCGGTTACCGTTCGCAGCGTTTCCATGTCTACTTCGACGCGCTCTTCGGCCACTTCGAGGACACGCGCGGCACGGCGTTCCAGTCCTACCAAGGCTTCCTGTCGCTTGCCGACGGCTCCATCTTCGGTGTGGGCCTGGGCCAGTCCCGCGCGAAGTGGTTCTACCTGCCGGAAGCGAAAAACGACTTCATTTTCGCTGTCATTGGTGAAGAACTCGGCCTGTGGGGCGGGGCACTGGTGATCACCCTGTTCACAATGCTGCTCTACTTCGGTCTGCGCACGGCCCGCCGTGCCCAGAACCAGTACCAAGCTCTCCTGGCAGCGGCGATTACCACCGGGATCGTCTCCCAGGCCTTCATCAACATCGGCTACGTTGTCGGCCTGTTGCCGGTGACTGGTATTCAGCTGCCGATGATCTCCGCCGGCGGCACATCGGCCGTGATCACCCTGGGTGCGATGGGCTTGGTCGCCTCGGTCGCCCGCCATGAGCCGGATGCGGTTTCCGCGATGCAGAACTACGGCCGCCCGATGTTCGACCGGGTCTTCTTCCTCCGCGAACCGCGCGTCGTTGGAAACGCCGCCGGAACCCCGAACCAGCGCAACATCCGCCGCCAGGACCGCCGCGAACGTGACTACGGAACCCCGGTTACCGCACGTCCGGCACCGCAGCGCCGACCAGCCCCACAGCGCCGCCCGGCCGCGCGTTACGATGGCCGGGAAGAAGTTCGTCGCGCTAGTTAACAAGGCGGTGCACTGCACAATATGAACGATAATGATGCCCCGGTGAATATCGTTGTGGCCGGTGGTGGAACTGCCGGCCACATTGAGCCGGCTCTTGCTGTCGCGGAGGTGCTGCGCGACAATCACGGCGCTGTAGTCTCGGCGCTTGGTACGGAAAAGGGCCTGGAGACGTCTATTGTCCCTGCCCGTGATTTTCCCCTCCGCTTGGTGGACCCTGTTCCGATTCCGCGCAAGCAGCCCCTCAAGCTGCTCGGTGTGCCGGGCAAGCTGTTGAAATCGGTCAACCAGACCCGTGCAGTCCTGAAGGAGACTCAGGCTCACGCCGTTTTGGGCACAGGTGGCTACGTTGCCGCTTCGGCTTACCTGGCCGCGAAAAGCCTGGGCATTCCGTTCTTCGTCCTGGAGACCAACGCTCTGGCAGGCATGGCGAACAAGCTGGGCACTCGTCTCGGCGGCACGGGCATTAACGCCGTGCCGAACTCAGGCATGCCTGGTGATGTCCTGGGCATTCCGGTGCGTCCTGGTGTCGGCCAAGATCCGGATGGTGTGAAAGCTGAGCGCGGATACAAGATGTGGAACCTGGACCCGGCCCGCGAGACCATCCTGGTCACTGGGGGCTCCCAAGGTGCCCAGAGCATCAACCAGGCTCTCGCTGGCGCGGTGGGCAGGCTGACAGCGTCCGGCTACCAAGTCCTTCATGCGTATGGCAGGAAGAACGACGCGCCGCAGCCGCACGAGCACTACACGGCCGTCCCGTACATCGACGACATGGAAGCAGCGTACGCAGTCGCAGACGTGGTCATTTGCCGCTCTGGTGCGATGACTGTCGCCGAGAACTCCGCAGCCGGAGTACCGGCGATATATATCCCCCTGCCACACGGAAATGGTGAGCAGGGATTGAACTCTGCCCACCTCGTCGAGGCAGGTGCAGCAAAGCGTATCGACGACGCTGATCTGACCGCCGACGCGCTTGTCGGCGCCGTCGTGGAGATTCTCGCCGATGCCGGGGCGAAAGAACAGATGCGCGCCATTCTTCAGGGGTCCGGCGCCGGTAATGCCGCCGAAGAAATTGCCCGTCGGATTGTCGCAGCTGCAGGAAGGAAGTCATGAGCATTGATCTCTCCCGCGTCCACTTGATCGGTATCGGTGGATCCGGCATGTCGGGCGTAGCCCGCATTCTGCTCGACCGTGGCAGCGTGGTCACGGGGTCCGACGTGAAGGATTGCCGCCCGGTGCGGGCACTGCAAGCCCAAGGCGCTCACATTGCCGTCGGTCACGCGGCCGAGAACCTCGAGTTGGCCGGTGAATTGCCCACGGTCGTGGTGACCAGTTTCGCGGCCATCCCGCAGGACAACCCGGAACTTGTCGGTGCTGCCGAACACGGTATTCCTGTCATCCGCCGCTCCGACCTGCTGGGTGAGCTGATGGAGGGCTACACCCAAATGCTCTTCGCCGGCACCCACGGTAAGACTTCGACGACGTCGATGGCTGTCGTGGCGCTCCAAGCCGCAGGGGAGGACCCCTCCTTCGCCATCGGCGGCCAGCTCAACCGCGCGGGCACCAACGCCCACCACGGTAGCGGCGCTGTCTTCGTGGCGGAAGCGGACGAGTCCGACGGGTCGCTGCTGCGCTACCGGCCCGACATCGCTGTGATCACGAACATTGAGCCGGACCACCTCGACTACTTCGGCGATGCCGAGACCTACTACAAGGTCTTCGACGATTTCGCTGACCGCATCACCGACACCGGCACCTTGATCGTGTGCCTTGATGATGAGTCCGCCGCCGAATGCGGCGTGCGCGCCCTGGAGCGGGGTGTGACTGTCGTTGGTTACGGCACCATGACTCACCCCTCGATCCCGAACGCAGCGCATGTCGTGGACTGGCGCACGGAGAACGACCTCAGCGTGGTCAAGGTCAACCTCAACGGCACGGAGATGACGTACCACCTGTCCATCCCCGGAAAGCACATGGTGCTCAACTCTGTCGCAGCTCTGGTAGCTGGCGTGACGGCCGGTGCGGATCCGTTCGCGCTCGCCGAGGGGTTGAGCGGTTTCACCGGTGTGCGCCGCCGGTTCGAGCTGCGCGGTGAGTTGTCGGACGGCACGCGTGTCTACGACGACTATGCCCACCACCCGACGGAGGTCGATGCAGTTCTCAAAGCTGCGAAGGGGACCGGGGCGCGCGTTGTTGTGTGTTTCCAGCCGCACCTGTACTCACGCACGCAGGAATTCGCCGGCGAGTTCGCGGACGCGTTGTCGCTTGCCGACGCCGCTGTTGTCCTCGACATTTTCGGCGCCCGCGAAACTCCGGTGGAGGGGCTCGACTCGCGCATCATTACGGACCACATGTCCATCACAGATGTCGTGTACGAGCCGAACTTCTCTGCGGCGCCGGCAGCCGTCGCAAAGCTTGTGCGCCCTGGTGACCTGGTATTGACGATGGGCGCGGGGTCGGTGACGATGCTCGCCGACCCGATTCTGGACGCACTCGCGGGAGCATGAGAGCAATGCCTGTGAAGAGAATCGCCGGCGCCATTGCGGCCCTCCTTGTCCTCGTCGCCGTAGCGTGGGCGATCATCTACTTCACCCCTGTGATGACTGTGAAGAACGTGGTGGCCGATGGCAACCAGCACGTCTCAGACGAAGACATCGCCTCCGCGACCGGGGTGGAGCCAGGAATCCCGCTCGCGCAGGTGAATACACGGGAGGCAGCGTCCGGGGTCGCTTCCTTGCCGTGGGTGAAGTCGGCGACGGCCTCACGTAGTTGGCCCAGCACGCTCAAGATCAAGGTCGAGGAAAACGTCGCAGTCGCGTTCATGAAGGGCTCGCAGGGTGCCACGCTTATCGACGCTGAAGGCCGCGAATTCGCCGTCGACACTCCGCCCGACAACGCTGTAGAGCTCACAGGCGGTATGAACGACGAGAACGTCCGGAAGGATGCCGTCGATATTGTCGCTAGCTTGAGTGAGAAGGCTAAAGGTGCCGTGGACTCGATTGAGGCGCGGTCGAAGTACGACTTCGTGCTGCATCTCAAAGACAAAACTGTGGTGTGGGGCGCGTCTGAGGACAACGAGAACAAGTCTTTAGCTCTGGACACAGTTCTGCAGCGCGAGGGTGGCGAATTCAACGTGAGCAACCCGCAGCAAATCACCTCTAAATAGCATAACTCCAGGTCACAAACCCTAAAGTAGAGGTTGAGGGTACCGACACGCCGGAAAAATTCGCCGATTTTCGCGGTAGGTTGGTCATGATGGAAAGCGTCTTGTGAAACCCGATTCCCCGTTACCCCTGAAAGGCGAGACCACACCAATGACCTCTCCCAGCAACTACCTCGCCATGATCCGCGTCGTCGGAGTCGGCGGCGGCGGTGTCAACGCAGTTAACCGCATGATCGAAGAGGGCCTCAAGGGTGTTGAGTTCGTTGCCATCAACACCGACTCCCAGGCACTTCTGTTCACCGACGCTGACACCAAGCTCGACATCGGCCGCGAGGCCACCCGAGGCCTGGGTGCCGGCGCCAACCCCGAGGTCGGCCGCACCTCCGCAGAGGACCACAAGCAGGAGATCGAAGAGTCCCTGAAGGGCTCTGACATGGTGTTCGTCACCGCAGGTGAGGGTGGCGGTACCGGTACTGGTGCCGCTCCGGTCGTCGCCGGCATCGCCAAGAAGATGGGCGCGCTGACCATCGGTGTTGTCACCCGCCCATTCTCCTTCGAGGGCAAGCGCCGCACCCGCCAGGCCCTGGAGGGCATCGAGGCGCTCAAGGAAGTCTGCGACACCGTGATCGTCATCCCGAACGACCGTCTGCTGCAGCTTGGTGACGCTGAGCTGTCCATGATGGAAGCGTTCCGCGCCGCTGACGAGGTGCTCTACAACGGTGTCCAAGGGATCACCAACCTGATCACCATTCCGGGCATGATCAACGTCGACTTCGCCGACGTTCGCTCCGTCATGGCTGATGCCGGCTCCGCCCTGATGGGTGTCGGCTCCGCCCGGGGAGAGAACCGTGTCATGGCCGCCACCGAGCAGGCGATCAACTCCCCGCTGCTGGAAACGACCATGGAGGGCGCGAAGGGCGTACTCATCTCCGTCGCCGGTGGCTCCGACCTGGGACTGATGGAGGTCAACAACGCCGCATCGATCGTCGAGGAGAAGGCTGACGACGACGCTAACATCATCTTCGGCACGATCATCGACGACAACCTGGGCGACGAGGTGCGCGTGACCATCATCGCGACCGGCTTCGACGAGAAGGCCAACGCCCGCCCGGACCGCACCGGTGCCCCGGAGCAGGTAGTCGTCGAGGCCGAACCGGCGCAGGAGACCCCGACCCCGGCCCCGTCCTCGAGCTCCCTGTTTGAACCGCGCGGGGAGACCCGCGACTACGACAGTGAGCCCGTCCAGTCTGCCCAGCCAGCTCAGCCGGTCGAGCCGGCAGAGCCCCAGTACGAGGCCCCCGCTCCGCGCCACCGCTACGACGATGACCGCGGCGGGCTGTTCACCGACTCCCGTACCAGCCGCAGCCGCGAAGAGTACCGCCCGCGCCGCCGGGAGGAGCGTCTGGACGACGACCTCGACGTGCCGGACTTCCTCCGCTAAGTCGGGCGAAAAACAGGAGTACTCTGGGGTGTCATGATTGACACCACTTCCCGCCCCGTCCGCATGGTCTTCACAGGCCGCGCGGCCGGGGATTTGTCTTTGGAGGACACCCACCGCACCCTGGGTGAGAAGCTCGGCATCGAGCGTCAGGTGTGGATGGAGCAGCTCCACACCAATACCGTCACCGTGGTGGACGGCGCCACGGCTTCCCCGGTTGAAGCGACTGACGCGATTGTCACCACGACCCCGAAACTGGCGCTGTGCGTGAAAGTCGCCGACTGCGTGCCTGTCTTGCTCGCCGACCATGCCTCTGGCGTGATCGCCGCCGCGCACGCGGGCCGCATGGGTGCGCGCAACGGGATCGTCCGCAACACAGTGGAGACAATGGTCGAACTCGGCGCGACCCCGGCGAATATCCAGGCTCTTCTCGGACCGGCTGCGGCAGGGGAATCCTACGAGGTTCCGCAGGATATGGCTGATGACGTCGAAAAGCACTTGCCTGGCTCGCGCACCCGCACAAAGCAGGGCACACCGGGCATTGACGTGCGCGCAGGCCTGGTGCGCCAGTTGCTTGGCCTCGGCGTGACACACATTGACGCTGATCCGCGCGACACCATCACCGACCCCGACTTCTTTTCCTACCGCCGCGAAGGGCAAACCGGCCGCCAAGCCGGCATCATCTGGCTGACGGGAGCATGATGACACGCAAAGACGAACTAGCCGCCAATCTGGAAGGACTCCGTAAGGATGTCCGCGCCGCTGAACGCTCGGCCGGGCGCGAAGACGGCAGCGTAGCCATTCTCCCGGTGACGAAGTTCCACCCCGCATCTGATGTGGCGCTGCTTGCGGAACTCGGCATCGCCACCGTCGGTGAGAACCGGGAACAGGAAGCGAAGCAGAAGGCGGCGGAGCTGCCCAACATGCGGTTCGCCATGATCGGTCAAATCCAGACGAAGAAGGCGAACTCGGTCGCGCGGTGGGCCAGCGAAGTCCACTCACTCGACTCCGTCAAACTCGCCCGCGCGCTGGATAGCGGTGTGGCGCTTGCGCTCGAGCGCGGCGACAGGACGAGCGATCAGCTGCCCTGCCTCATTCAGCTCTCCTTCGACGAAGATGAAAACAGGGGAGGGGTGCGCGAATCCGACCTCGCGGAACTCGTCGCGGAAGCCGAGCAATTAGAGCATGTGCTTGTCGACGGCTTCATGGTCGTGCCTCCCATCGATGCAGACCCTGCGCGGGTTTTTGAGGCGTCGAGAAGCATCGCGGATGACTACGCTGGGCGCTTGGGTCGCCCAATGTTGCTATCTGCCGGGATGTCACATGATTTTGAGCAGGCAATTACCTGTGGATCCGACATCGTGCGTGTCGGAACACGGCTGCTGGGACAGCGGCCCGTAGGCTGACGGACAACGCATCAACAATCCTCAAAACCGCCCGCGAACAGGAGACTTAAGCCATGTCTTTCTCGAACAGCCTGAAGGAATTCTTCGGCCTCGGCCAGTACGATCCGGCCGTCGACCCGTACTACGATGACCCGGCTTACGAGGAAGCTGGCTCCACGTCCTACAGCGCCCGCGGCTACGTAGAGCGCGACTACGAACAGCGCGACTACACCGCAGCCATCATCAGCGTCCGCCCGCGCAACTACAACGACGCCAAGGAGATCGGCGAGCCGTTCCGTGACGGCGACGCAGTGGTGATGGACCTCTCCGCCGTGGACAAGCCGACCGCGATGCGGCTGATCGACTTTGCCGCAGGCCTGTGCTTCGCTGCCCGCGGCAAGATGCACAAGCTCTCCCGCACTGGTGATGAGAACCTGGTTTTCGCTATCGTTCCGGAGAACGCCCGCACCACCGTAGGCGAGCTGGAGCGCGCAGCACACCTGCGTTAGGGTTTAGTGCCGTGACTATGATCGGCGCCATTCTCTATGCACTTGTGGGTTTGTACACCCTCATGGTGATCGTCCGGCTCATCATCGAGATGATCCAGTCTTTCGCTAAACACTTCGATCCTCCGTCGTGGTTCATGGTCGCTGCGGAGGTCTTTTTTGTCACCACAGACCCGCCGATCCGCTTCCTGCGCCGTTATATTCCGCCACTTCCGCTCGGTGGGGTGGCCTTGGATGTCAGCGTAATTGTGCTGTTCATAGGCCTAATGATCCTTTCTGCGTTGATCGTCACCATCTTCGGGATTTAATCAATCATTGCGCGTTAATACTTACCCTCTGGTAAAGATTGAGGGTACAAGTAACGTGGGTTATTATTTACCTCGGTAAACCAAAACCCCCGGACCATTAACTCGAAGGGAACGCAAATGCCGCTGACACCAGCAGACGTGCACAATGTCGCTTTCAGCAAGCCGCCGATTGGGAAGCGTGGATACAACGAGGACGAGGTCGACCAGTTCCTGGACCTCGTCGAGGACACACTCGCCCAGCTGCAGGATGAGAACGACGATCTGCGCGCTCGTCTCGAGGAGGGCGGCTCCGCCCCGGCTCAGGGTGCCCCGCAGGCAGATGAAGGCGCGATCCGCCGCCGGATCGAGCAGGAGCTGCGCCAAGAGTACGAAGGCCGTCTCCGCGAGGCTCAGCAGGCTCGCGAGCGCGCAGAGAACGAGGCACGCACCGCCCGCGAAGGTGCTGCCGCATCTGCGTCCACCAAGATCGACCCGTCGGCACAGGCCACCGAAGAAGCCAACGTGCAGGCAGCACGCGTTCTGGGCTTGGCTCAGGAAACCGCCGAGCGCGTTACCCGCGAGGCCGAGGAAGAATCCCGCCGCCTGCTCGAGGAAGCACGCACCAGCGCTAGCCAGCAGGTCGGCGAGGCTGAGAGCCGTGCTGCAGCAACCACCCAGGCTGCCGAGCAGCGCGCCAACCAGCTTGTCAGCGACGCAGAGCGTCGCGCCGAGGAAACCACCAACGAAGCAAACTCCCGTGCCGAGGCTCAGATCCGCCAGGCAGAGGAGAAGGCAGCCCAGCTGCAGGCAGATGCCGAGCGCAAGCACACCGAGATCATGAACACGGTGAAGCAACAGCAGTCCGCACTGGAGGCTCGCATCGCCGAGCTGCGCACCTTCGAGCGCGAGTACCGTACCCGCCTCAAGACCCTGCTCGAGTCCCAGCTCGAGGAGCTGGAGACGCGCGGTTCTTCCGCACCGTCCGGCGAAAACTAAAGCCCTGCACTAGGGCTCCATCCCCGCGCACCATTCGGTGGCGCGGGGTTTCGTCGCGCGCACGGCTGGCTTCGGCTTGGCGGGGGTCTGAGCGGTCCGTGCGGAAAAGTTGATATCCCGGTTTCTGCGACCTGGGTTTATTGCGTTCCCGGTCAGCCAAAATGTCAACTTTTCCGCACAGCCCCCCAGCGGCACCACTAAATAGGCCCACACAATTGCGCACATCCTCTTGTGGGTGGCTACAATGAGCGCCAGAAAGAGACACGCGATGATCCGGCCATCACCGGGGAGCGTTCCGGAAGAACGGCCGCGGCTACTAAAGCTCGCAGCTCACTAGACCCGGACTTCACCACAAACGAAGAGGGAGTCCGTACATGGGTTCCAAGCGGGGTGGTACCGCGCAGTGATTCAGTGAACTGCGTCCCCGCACGGCAGCAACAGTGTGAGTGAAGGATCGGATTATGAGCAGCAACACCGCCGGCCGTGCGTACCCCAAGGTGGATATGACCGGGGGATCCAACAAGTTCCCCGACATGGAGCGCATCGTTCTGGACTATTGGCAGAAGGACTCCACCTTCCAAGCCACCCTGGAGAACAGGGAAAACTGCGAGGAGTACGTCTTCAACGACGGGCCCCCGTTCGCCAACGGTCTACCGCACTACGGCCACTTGCTCACCGGGTACGTCAAGGACATCGTTCCGCGTTTCCGCACGATGACCGGCTACCACGTGCCGCGCGTCTTCGGCTGGGATTGCCACGGTTTGCCCGCTGAGCTCGAGGCGGAGAAGCAGCTGGGCATCACTGACAAGGCCCAGATCGAAGATATGGGCTTGGCTAAGTTCAACGAGTACTGCGGCCAGTCCGTCATGCACTATGCGGGCGAGTGGGAGGACTACGTCACCCGCCAGGCGCGCTGGGTGGACTTTGAGAATGGCTACAAGACGATGGACATCGAGTACATGGAGTCCGTCATGTGGGCGTTCAAGGAGCTCTATGACAAAGGCCTGATCTACCAGGGCTTCCGTGTCCTGCCGTACTCCTGGGCTGAGCACACACCGCTGTCGAACCAGGAGACGCGTCTCGACGATTCTTACAAGGAACGCCAGGATCCCACCGTCACTGTCACGCTGCCCATCACCGGTGCACGCGCGGGCTTCAAGGCGGAGCAGACGCTTGCTGAGCACCCAGAGCTTATCGACGCCAACGCGCTCGCCTGGACCACCACCCCCTGGACCCTGCCCTCGAACCTCGCGTTGGCTGTCGGCCCGGAAATCGAATACGCACTGTGTGTCGCACACGGCGACACACAGAAAGAAAAGTACCTCATCGCGACCTCGCTCATCGGCTCGTATACAAAGGAACTGGGGGAGGACCCGGAGGTCCTCGCAACGTTCAAGGGCGCTGAGCTCGAGGGGCTGGAGTACACCCCGGTCTTCGACTACTTCGCCGATCAGCCGAACGCGTTCATGATCCTCGTTGCGGACTACGTCTCCACCGAGGACGGCACGGGCATCGTCCACCAGGCCCCGGCCTTCGGTGAGGACGATATGATCACCTGCGAGAAGTACGGCATCGGCCTGGTCATCCCCGTTGACGCCGACGGCAAGTTCACCAGCCAGGTGCCCGAGTACGAGGGCCAGCTCGTTTTCGACGCCAACCGTGACATCATCCGCGACCTGAAGGCTCGCGGCCGCGTCTTCCAGGACAAGGTGATCGTCCACTCCTACCCGCACTCCTGGCGCTCCGGTGAGCCTCTGATCTACATGGCGCTGCCTGCGTGGTTTGTGAAGGTCACCGACATCCGTGACCGCATGGTGGAGCTGAACCAGACCATCGAATGGATCCCGGAGCACGTCCGCGACGGCCAGTTCGGTAAATGGCTGGAAGGCGCACGCGACTGGAACATCTCCCGTACCCGTTACTGGGGCTCCCCGGTGCCCGCCTGGGTCTCGGACAACCCGGACTACCCGCGTGTGGACGTTTATGGCTCCCTCGATGAGTTGGAGGCGGACTTCGGCATGCGCCCCGAGTCGCTGCACCGCCCGTACATCGACGAACTGACCCGCCCGAACCCGGACGACCCGACAGGCCAGTCCACGATGCGTCGTGTACCGGATGTACTCGACTGCTGGTTCGAATCTGGCTCCATGCCGTTTGCGCAGTACCACTACCCGTTCGAGAACGTTGAAGAGTTCGACACCCGCCAGCCGGCCGACTTCATCGTCGAATACTCCGGCCAGAGCCGCGGCTGGTTTTACGTCCAGCACGTGCTGTCTACCGCACTGTTTGATCAAGTCGCGTTCAAACAGGTCGTTGCCCATGGCATCGTGTTGGGTGACGACGGACAGAAAATGTCCAAGTCGAAAGGCAATTACCCGAACATCTACGAGGTCTTCGACCGCGACGGCTCTGACGCCATGCGCTGGTTCCTCATGTCCTCGCCGATTCTGCGCGGCGGCAACCTCATTGTCACCGAGCAAGGGATCCGCGACGGCGTGCGCCAGGCAATCCTGCCGATCTGGAATGCCTACACCTTCCTCCAGCTCTACTCTGATCGGGAGACGCAGTGGGACACCAGCTCGGATAACGTGCTGGACCGCTACATCCTGGCCAAGCTCCACGACATGGTGGGCAACGTGCGCGCAGCGCTTGACGCAACGGACATCTCTGGCGCGTGCGATGAGGTCCGCGTCTTCGCCGACACCTTGACCAATTGGTACGTCCGTCGCTCCCGCGACCGTTTCTGGGCGGGCCAGGACGAGCACCCGGAGGCATTCAACACGCTCTACACGGTGCTGGAGGTCCTGTGCCGGGCAGCTGCCCCACTTTTGCCGTACATCACGGAGGTCATGTGGCGCGGTCTCACGGGCGAGCGTTCGGTCCACCTCACCGACTACCCGGACGCGGACCAGTTCCCGGCCGATGCCGAGCTCGTTGCTGCAATGGACGCGACGCGCTCGGTGTGCTCGGCGGCGTCGTCGCTACGCAAGGCGAAGAAGCTGCGCAACCGCCTGCCGCTGCCTGCGCTGAAGGTGGCGCTACCGGAGGCGAAGTCCTTGGAGCCGTTCACTGATGTGATCCGCGACGAAGTCAACGTGAAGAACGTCGAGCTGACCACGGACGTCGACTCTGCAGGCTCGTTCGAAGTCGTCGTGAACGCCAAGGTGGCGGGCCCGACCTTGGGCAAGGATGTGCAACGCGCGATCAAGAACGTCAAGGCCGGCAATTACGTTCACGACGGCGCAAACGTCGTTGTCGACGGCGATATCGTGCTCACTCCAGAGCTCTACACCGAGCGTCTTGTTGCTGCGGACCCGGATTCGACCGCACGCATCGAGGGCAAGGACGGGCTCGTGGTGCTGGATGACGCGGTCACGGAAGAGCTCGAGGCCGAAGGCTGGGCTGCTGACGTGATCCGTGGCCTGCAGGATGCCCGCAAGAAGGAGGGACTGGACGTTTCCGACCGGATCACCGTCACGCTCTACGTTCCGGCCGATAAGGAGCAGTGGGCGAACCAGCACGCCGATCACATTGCGGCAGAGACCTTGGCCACGCAGTTGTCTGTCGCTACCGACGGTGCCGGTGCCCACGAGGTGCTCGACGGCGTCACAGCATCGGTGGCTAAGAACGGCTAAGTGACCGCGGCGAGCCATGAGCGGGCTGAATTCTGCTTGAATGGCGGCATGGGTAGGTCTCCGTCTTTGTTCGTGGTCAACCTCCCGGACGACGCGCGGGCCCACAAGGATCTCCAGTGGGCGCGCAAGCATTCGGTGCTCGGCTTCGCCAGCCGTTTTCGGGACCAGCCTGAGGTGGGCGACATCCTCATGCTGTGTGCCGGTGTGAAGGGAGGTAAACGCAAGGCCGTCGAGCACGTTCTTGTCGCCTCCGTTTTGAGCGCGCCTTTCCACCCCGACAAGGAGATCCCGCCGGTCAATTTGTCGTGGCCGTCTGAGGTGGAAGAACGCAAGCGGAAGTACATCCGCCGGGTGCCGGTGTCGTTTTTCGCGGAGCAGCGCGACAATGACGCGACTAAGCTCGCCCCGCTTTTTGACGCTCTCCGCCGCTCCGGCAAAAACGCCACCCCTCGCAAGGTCGAGGCCTCCCGGAAGGATCTCGACACCGTCGCCAGAAACTTCTGGTTCGGAAGTTGGGCGGAGTTGGAGCGCGCGAAATCATTCCCGTTCCGCGCGATCGATACGCTGGTGACCCGCGCAGAGGACTCAGCCCGGGCACATTTCGAATCGGAGGGATGGGACGTCATTCACGTCGGCCACCCGCATAACTTTCTGTGCCGGAAGGACGGGGAGGAAAAGCGTGTCATGGTCAAAGCGTCCGACACTCAAGCGATCCACTTGGTACCGTCTGAACTGGCCAGCGCACGCGAGCAGACCACCGACCTCGTTGTTGTCAGCCCCGATGACAACATGCGCATCCTGCCGGACTGGCACCCGCTGGATGCAGACCTCACCACTTCCGAATTCGAGTACCACCTGCCTGAAGGATGACAGAACACTCCCGCTGGGTCCTCCACATCGACATGGACGCCTTCTACGCGTCGTGCGAGCAGCTGACCCGTCCCACGCTCAAGGGCCGGCCCGTCCTTGTCGCCGGTGTCACGGGCAGGGGAGTGGTTGCCGGAGCGAGCTACGAGGCCCGCAAGTTCGGGGCGCGTTCCGCCATGCCCACCTACCGCGCCACCCGGCTCGTCGGCCCGCAGGCAGTTCTGGTCACACCACGAAGGAAGGTGTACACGACCGCCTCACGGCGCGTGTTCGAGATCATCGCCCGCCACGTCGACGTCGTGGAGCAGCTGTCCATCGACGAGGCATTCATGGAGCCGCACGAGCTCCAAGGCGCCACGCCTGATGAGGTCCGCGACTGGGCGAACACCCTGCGCGACCAGATCCGCGAGGAGACTGGTTTGCCCAGCTCGATCGGTGCCGGCAGCGGCAAGCAGTACGCCAAAATCGGCTCGGGCCTGGCCAAACCCGACGGCACGTACATCATTCCGAAAGCCCAGCAAACGGATATCCTCCACCCTTTGCCCGTCAAGGAGCTGTGGGGTGTAGGGCCGGTGACAGGGGCGAAGCTCACTGGCGCTGGCATCGAGACCATCGGAGACTTCGCGGCCATGACGGAAAGGGAGGTGGATATTGCTCTGGGGGGAGTCGTCGGCAAGCAATTGTGGATGTTGGCGCGCGGCATCGACGACCGCGACGTCAAACCGCGCGCCGAGTCGAAGCAGATCTCCGCGGAGCACACGTATCCGCAGGATCTGACCACCACAGCAGAAGTTGAGGCCGCCATCAGGCGCGCGGCATCCGACGCGCACCGCCGTTTGCTTATCGACGGCCGCGGCGCCCGCACCGCCACCGTCAAACTCAAAATGGCCGACTTTCATATTGAGTCCCGCTCAACAACGCTGCCGTACGCGACGGACGACCTGGAAACCTTGGTTGCGGCGGCCTTTCGTATCGCCCGCTACCCGGACGAGCTCGGACCGATCCGGCTGGTAGGCGTGGGTTTTTCTGGCCTGGAGGACGTCATGCAGGACACGTTGTTCCCGGAGTTGGACCAGGCGATCATCCCGCACCGGGTGATCCCGGAAGAAACGGGAGTGAGTGACCTTGCCGACGCACCCTTGCCCGCATTTGAGGAGGCGGCGAAAACCGGTTGGGCGGCCACCCAGGATGTGTTCCACCCCGAGTACGGCCACGGCTGGATCCAAGGGGCAGGCCACGGGTTTGTCACCGTCCGGTTTGAAACCCGCGCCACGGGCCCGGGGAAGGTGAAGAACTTCCGTGCGGACGACCCGGATCTTGTTCCTGCTGACCCGGTCAATTCTCTCGCGTGGGAGGAGTGGCTGGAGCTGCAGGAGCAACAGGGAGAATAAGACCGGCGGTCAGCCCGCCTTCTGCCCGGGCGTGGAGTTCGAGGCGGCCGCCGTGGGACCGGGCGATTGCATCGGTGAGCGCAAGGCCGAGTCCGTGGCCGTCGCCGACGCGGTTGGTGCCGCGGGTGAACGGTTCAGTGAACGTCGCGACGGCATCAGGGTCGAGCACAGCGCCGTCGTTCGTCACCACCACGCGGGCTTCATGGCCGTCGCTGGTCAAGCTCAGCCGCATGTTCTCACCGTGAGTCTGCGCGTTGCGCACCAGGTTCGACACAGCGTGGCGCAGCAGGACGGCGTCGCCCATGACGGCCACGTGGTCGTCGCCCCCGCAGATCTCACCGAGGTCGACGGGGGCGAGTTCGGGGTTCTCCGCTCGTGCGAGGTCGAGAAGCGCACTGACCATCGCGGCGTTGTCGGCGTTGACGGAACGGATCTGGGTCAGGGCTGTGCGCAGATGCTCGGCATCCTCAGGGGTAGCCAGCGCGACGTCTGCGACAGTCTGGATGGTGGCAATCGGCGTTTTCAGCTCGTGGGAGGCGTTCGCCGCGAACCGCTTCTGGGCGGTGATCGAGTCCTCGAGCGAATCAAGCATCGTGTCGAGGGCGGAGGCGAGGTCGCCGACTTCGTCGTCGGCGCCGTCATACCCGGTGCGCTGCTCCAGATCGCCCGCGGTGACCTGGCGTGCGGTGTGCGCCAGGCCGGATAGCGGAGTGATCACCCAACCGGCCACGAACCAGCCGATCAGGCCGGACAAGGCCGTGAGCAGCAGAAGGCCCACAACGGAGACAATGAGCACGACCCGTAACACTTCGTCGGCGACGGGCACCGCCCCGTCGATGACGGCACCCGCAGCACCTTCTGCACCCCCTGCATCCCCGCCGGGGAATTCAGCCCGGAACGGCACCGGGGTGAGCTTCAAGTAGGCGTACACCAGGGCGGTCAATGCCGCACCGGCGAGAAACGTGGTGAGCACGAACATGGCTGCGATGCGGGCTCTCAAGGACATGCGTAATACCCCTCACCGGGCTTGGTGCGGATGATCTGCGGTTCCCCGAGCTTCTTGCGCAAGTAGGAAATGGTCACACGCGGGGAGTTGGTGAAGGGGTCGGCGTTTTCGTCCCAGGCGCGCTCAAGCAGCTCCTCGGCGGAGATCACGGCGCCGTCTTCTTCCATGAGCACTTCCAGTACCGCGAACTCTTTCGGCGATAGCGCGATTTCTTCCTCACCGCGCATGACGCGCCGGCGTGCCGTGTCCAGCCGCACATCGCCGCAGACCAGCACCGTACTGCGCGCCGGGGACGAGCGCCGGCCCAGAGCGCGCACCCGAGCAATGAGCTCGGGGACGTCGAACGGTTTGGGCAGATAGTCGTCGGCCCCCGCACCGAAGCCGCTCAACCGGTCGTCCAAGGTGCCCGCGGCGGTGAGCATGATCACCCGCAGGTGCGGGTAGTCGGCCACAATGCGGGCGCAGATGTCGTCGCCGTGCACGCCGGGTACGTCGCGGTCGAGGACGACCACATCCACATCCGGGGCGTGGGCGTGGAGGTACAGCAGGGCCGAGGTGCCGTCGTAAAGCGCATGTGCCTTCATGCCCTCCCTGTTCAACGCGACCTGGAGGGCGTCGGCGAGGTAGACCTCGTCGTCGACAATGAGCACGCTCAGATTCATGGTTGCCGATCTTAACGCTCTCGCAACATCGGCCGTTTTACCCTGTGGACCATGCCGAAACGGATAGTGGGACTCGACGCCGCACGTGCCGTGGCGATCATCGCGATGATGGCCGCGCACCTGACGCTGGCGGGCACGCAAACGCTCGGGATCGTGGGCCAGCTGCTCTACGGTTTTCCCTCAGCGCTGTTCGCGGTGCTCGCCGGAATGTCGATGACGCTCATGCAGCCGGACCCGCTGAAGTTCACCGTGCGCGGTCTGGTGCTTATCGCGCTGCACTTCGTGCTGCAGCTGTTTTCGGGCGACATCTATGTGGTCCTGCTCAATTTCGGTATCTGCATGATCGTGCTGGGGTGGGTGACTGCGTGGCCGTCGCGCAATCTCGCGGTGCTGCTTGTCGCACTCACCGCGGCGTCCGCGCTCATCCACCAGTTCGTGGTTCCGCCCGTGGACATCCTCGGTTACCCGTACCCGCTGGCGGTGTGGGCCACGCTCATGGTGGCGGGCATGCTCATGCGCCGGCACCTGCACAGTGTGCGGCATTACGTGCTCGGCCTGGTGGTCGGCAGTGCGCTTGTCGCAGGCAACATCGTCGCACGGTACTACTTCGTCCCGGGCGAAGCCCTCCAGTGGCTCGAACCCCTCGGCCACACCGGCGGAGTGCTGAACATCATCGGCTCCATCGGAATGGCTGCGGCAGTCTACAGCCTCTGCTGCCTGCTCAACCCCCGCTTCCTGCAGCCGCTGGGGTCGATGCCGCTGACTATCTACAGCCTGCACATCCTCACCGCACAGTGGATGCAGTGGATGGGGTTCACGGGCGGTTTCCTAATCAGCGTCATCACCGCGTTAGCGTTCGCGTTCGCCTGGAAGCACTTCTTTAACCGTGGCCCGCTGGAAGAAGCCGTCAAGCGCATCACCGACCTCACCCCGCATACCCCTTTGACCACGTCCCACCAACCTGAACAGGAGAAGAAATGAAGAAGATTCTGCCGGCCATCATCACCGCAGCACTGCTCAACCCGTCGGCCGCGTTGGCGATGGAAAGCACCGACTTCGCCGGCGACACCCCCGAAGCCGACACCGTCGTGTCCCTGCGCATGCAGGACGACGAACCGGAAGACGGCACCTGCACCGGCACCGCGATCGCCCCGCATTGGGTGCTCACAGCGCGCCATTGCATGGAGATGTTCGACACACCCGGCGGCAGCGTGCGCACCCTCCAGGGCGACCAGCAGCGCACCTACGCCGTGGACCGGTGGGAAAAAGCGCCCATCGGCGACATCGGGCTCATCCACACCGTGGAGGACATGCAGCTGCGCACCTACGCCACGCTGCCCGACGTTGAGCTGGCCAACGGGGAGGTCACCGTCTATGGCTGGTCTTCCGACGGCTCCGGCGGATCCGAGAAACTGCCGGTAGCCACAGGCACCTCGGAGGTCAGCGACGAAGCGCCCGCGCTTTTCGACGCCCCCTCAGCCGCCGTGGTCACCCTCGCCAACGGCGCGCGCATCCAGCCGGGCGACTCCGGCGGCCCGATCTTCCAGGACGGGCGCATCGCCGCCGTCATGTCCGCCGGCCTGTTCACCAACCCCGACAACCCCTCCGAAGAGGAGCTGCTGAGCAACCCCAAAGTCGCCGTGGCACCCGTGGCCAGCCAGGTGGAGTGGATCAAGAGCGTGATCTCCGCCCCCGAGCCCAGCCCGGAGGAGCGTATGCCGGAAGAAGAGAGAAGCAAGTTCCCCCTCGGCGTGGTCATCGCCTTCGGCGTCTTCGTCGCCGCCCTGGCGGCCTTCGGGATTAGCCGAACACGGTCCTAGGGTCGAGCGGGCCAAGGGTTTGTCACCGTGCGGTTTGAAACCCGCTGTCAGCGCTCTTTGAAAAGTAGCCCAAAACGCTCCTCGAAAAGTAGCCCATCCGAAAAAGATTGGATGGGTGATTTCATTGGAGAATGGGCGCACATCCGGTCAACTCGTTAGCGTGGGAGGATTGATTGGAGGCGCGCTGAGAACCATCGCGAAACGGCTAGAGGGACTTCACTCCGCGCACTTGGCGCTGACGCTCAGGATCGTGGGCTAATTGCTCTAAGGTTCTCCCCAGTGCTGTTTGTGGTGCTGGCCGGAATCAGATGACGCTCATGACGGCTGACCCGCTGAAGTTCACCGTGTGCGGGCTGGTCTCATTGCTCTGTACCTAGTGCTGCTGCAGTTTTTGTGCGATATTTCCCTTTTCCTGCTTCACTTCCAGCTCTGCATGATCGCCTTGGGGCGGGTAACAACACGGTCATCGCGCGATTTCACCGTGTTGCTTGTCGTTCATCGCGGTGTCCGCGCTTATCTGACGGTTCGTGCTCGCGCCCGTGGACATCCACGGTCACCCGTACCTGCGGCGGTGTTGGCTCTGCGCATGGTGGCGGGCATGCGTACTCGCTGGCACCTACCCCCCTTGCTCCAATGCGTGCTCGGTAGGGTGTTCGGCGGTGCGCTCGTGGGGGCAACATCCTCGCGTGATCCTAGCTCGATCTGAGTGGACCCTTCCATCGGCTCGAACCCCTCGGTCACACTGGTGGCGTACTGGACATTGGACCATTGCACTTGGACGCGGCGGCTTACAGTCTCTCCTTCCCTCTAACCCCCGTTTCCTGCAGCCGCTCGGGTCCATGCCACTAACGGTTTACCACCTGCACATCCTCACCGCGCAGTGGATGGGGTTTCCAGCTGGCTTCTTGGTCAGCGACATCGCCGTCTTCGCGTTCGCGAGGAAGCGACTCTTCGAGCGCGGCCCGCTGGGGGACACCATAAAACCCAACTTGAGCGATAGAGCCTGGCCGGTTTTTGAGGCAGGATAGGGATGAGAGATACTACGACTTTCTCAGATGGCCGTACTACCAACGTTGTACGTTCGCCGGGCCGTTGACCGAGACCAGTAGTCCAAATGGTGAGCGAGACTAAACACGCTCGCATCCTCTAGGCGAGCCAAGCGGGGCGGACTGGTGGCGTGATTTCTTCCTTGGAACCAATTCCCTAAAACCTTACAAGTGTAAAGAGACACCTGCGATTTTTCTAGCCGTAAACACTGTCTTTGGTTTCACGGTGGTTGCTTGGGGCGGGCGTTCGAACCTAGTTGAGCTAGGGGCCAAGGAAGCGAGCAGGGTTAACGCCCGATCATCTTTCCGCGTTTTTCTTCATCGCCAACTTGAGCACCAGCGATAACGCCCAGATTAGGCCGGCGTAGGCGCTAATTTGGGCGGCTAATCGCAGGTTGTCGGACAATATCCCTATCAGAAGAGCCAAGGCGATGAGCGAGAATCCAATGGCTAAACGTTCTATAACGATTGCTTTCATCGGTTTATCACGCTTCATCGATCTGCCATCTTTCATCGGTAGGCTGACGGTTGACTGCAGTTCTTCTTGTCCACTTTAACCCACCTGCGCTGTGGAGAATTTACCAGCGGGATTTGGTAGCAGCTGCGAAAGTCGAACCGAGAAGGTGCGGTTATGATGCGTTTGAAGTGCCCGAACGTCATTCCAGGGACCGCGTAGCAAAGCGCTTTGGCGGCTCTCCCGTATATGCCAGGAATCTTGTCATCGACAGTGCATAGTGCGATCTGGGCCCCGAACCCTAGAGTTGCTAGCATTCTCCCCGCTCCTTCGGCCTCATATCCCCAAAGGTTAAGGTAAATATTCCGACCAAAAGTTAACTTGGGATCTGCCACCACTTCGGAAGCTCCGTTTTCCGTGATCTGTAGAAGATTGTCCCCTTCGATACGGTAGCTAGTATCTTGCAAATCCCCGTCGACTGAAACGGCGGTAGGCGGCTCAATGAACGACTGAACCCTCATCGTTCCTTCGTATGGATCTGTGTAGACCAAATCGATAGCACCGTCTTCTCCCTGACCAAGGCTGACGTTCTCTGGCAAATCGAAATTCCATTCAGCTTTGTGCTCACCAGGCTGGAGGATCTGATAACCGGCGACGTATTCGTCTGATTGCTCCAAAACAACCTGGCCATTCGATGAGTATTGGGAGTTAACCTGTTCCAGGTGCACCCCCTCAGGGTTGGATACCCGAATTTCGCCGAAGCTTGTTTCAGCAATCAGAGTGTCGTCCGCAATCGCGAGATTTGTGATCACTCCGTTTTCTAGCCCCGCTGTTGCTGACGGGTCCGCGGCGGTATCGTTGGCATCTTTGACTTTGAGCACGCTCTCGTGGGCTTCTGACATGTATGGGTGCTGCGCTTCAACCTCCGGTGTTGGTGTGCTGGCTGAAACGATTGGAACGAGCACCGTGGTAAAGGTCAAGCCTATTGCCAACACTGTGGCAGATGTGCGATACGGAAACATAACCATCACTGGTCCCTTTCTGGTCTCTACTAGTTTGGTCGAAAAAACCAAACTATGTAAGATGTTAAACGATTGGTGCGCGACAAAGAGTAGCTTGAGAAAACTAATTTAGTATGGGGGTGATCTTGAGGGGTAGTTTTGCGGTGGTGTTGAAGGTTCGAAGTGGTGTTCGAGACGAAATATGAAAACTCGCCACTGGAGCATCGGTTGAGTGAGGGGGCGAGTTGCTTTTCGAGATTGTTTTTAAGCGTTGGCAGGTTTTCAGCCCAGCACGCTCGTAGGGTCCAACCCCACCCGCAGCGCGACCGCCAAGGCCATCCTGGCTTGGCCTGCGCGCAGGGGCCCGGACGGGATCGCGCCGAACGCGCCTAAGGTGCTGCCGCCACCGGGCCCGCCGTAGGCGAATTCGACGGAGCCCAACGGCACCGAGGTGGTGACCACCACCGGGATCGTCCGCAGTGCTCTTTCAATCGCCGCGCCCATCTCGTCGGAGACGTTGCCGGCGCCGAGCGCTTCCACCACAAGGCCGTCCGCGCCATCCGCGCCATTTACGCCGGAGTTCACCGCGTAGTCGATGAGCTCACCGCCAGCGCCAGGCCACGCCCGCACAATGGGGATGTTCACGCCAGCCAATGCCACCGGGGGAACTGGTTGCGGGCGGGTGGCCGGGTTCAGCGCGAACGGGATCATCGCCGCCGTGTCCTGTTTGAACAACCCCCGCGCCGGGAGCACGCCGCCCACGCACACCGTGACACCCTCGGCATCACCCGCCACGGTATCCCGCGCAGCCAGCTCGATTGCTCGGCGCAGGTTGCCCGGCCCATCGTCGGCACCCATTGCGCCCGTGACCACAAGCGGCTTGTCCGAGGTGTGGAACATGTCCAGCACGATCGCCGTGTCGGCCAAAGAGTCGGTGCCGTGGGTGATGACGACGCCGCTCACGGAGACGTCGTCAAGCTGCGCGTGCACTTCCGCAACGAGCCTGTCCACGTCTTCCAACGTCATCGACGACGAGTCCACCGCCCGCAGATCCACCGGGCGGCATACGCCTTCGATGTTCGGCGCGGCACGCTCGATGAGATCCGCCGCGGTCAGCTTGGGCACGAGCGCGCCGGTCTCATCCGGCACGCAGGCGATCGTCCCACCGGTGGCTATCACGGAAATTGTGCGCATATCCCAAGGTTGCCACAGGCGCGCCGATTGGAGCTGGCATAGTCAACCGGTAACGTTGGTTCGGTTAAGGGAACAGAATGGAGAGATAGTGAAAGCACGCAAACTTGTCGCCGCCACCGTCGCGTTCGGTGCGGCGCTGAGCCTGGCCGCCTGCTCCGACGAGGAGAACGGCGCAGACGAGACCGCTAAGGCCACCGAAACCAACGTGGCCACCGAGCAGGCTGCTCCCGCTGAGATGCCCACCGCCGCGCAGCTCAACGAGATCTTGGCGCGCGCCACCGACCCGAACCTGCCGATGGAGGAGCGCACCCGCACCGTCCAGGGCGGCGAGAACGCCGTCGAGCTGTTCGACGTCATGACGAAGGCTAAGCAAGAGTCCGGTGCCGACTTCCAGGTCGTTGAGCCGATTCTGCCCGGCTACGCTCCGAACGAGGTTCTCGCAGCTGTGAACTTCACCCAGCCGGAGCAGGGCCCCTCCGTCGCCGAGAACGTGTCCTTCATCTACGAGGGCGGAGCCTGGAAGCTGTCCCAGTCCTGGGCTTGCATCCTGATCCGCAACACCGTCGCCCCGGAGCAGGTCCCGCAGATGTGTGAGGCAACCCCGGAAGGTGAGGGTGTCGCACCGGCTCCTGCACCCGAGGGCGCGCCGGCCCCTGCCCCGGGCGGTGCACCGGCACCCGCACCGGCTCCCGGTGATGCACCGGCACCGGGTGGCGCTCCGGCCCCGGCACCCGGCGGTGCCCCGGCTCCGGCACCTGCGCCGGCCCCGGCTCCCGGGGGCGCACCCGCCCTGTAACTCTTAGGCTGCGGAAGCCCTAGGCTTCCGGGTCTTCTTCGCGCCACACCTCTTCTGTCCACAGCGTGGACAGGGTGAGGATCGTGGCGCGATCATCTTCTTGCTCGATGCGCCGGCGCCAGTTGCGGCGCACCCACCGGTCGTGGGAGGTCATGATGACGGTGCCCTCGAAGTCCAGTAAAGCCTCCTCGAGTTCCTCGGCGAGGACGAGGGAGAGGTGGTTGGTTGGCTCGTCGAGAAGCAGCAGGTCCGGCGGGTTGGACAAAATCAAACCCAGCGAGACGCGGCGGCGCTGACCCAGGGAGAGGTCGTCGAGAGGTTTTGCGGCCTGCTCGTGCGTCATCAGCCCCATCTCGACGATGCCCGGCAGAATGTCGGCGGGGGTGCGCGACAGATCAGTCCAGTCATCGTCCTGTTCTAGGCGGGCGACAGTCATCTCTTCCGGCATGATGATCTCGCCGTCGTAATCGGTGAGTGCGCCGTCGATGATTTTCAGCAGCGTCGACTTGCCCGACCCGTTCGGCCCTTCGACAAGCAGCTGCTGGCCTGGCTGAATCTTGATGCTCAGCGGCGCGAGCCGGTCCGGGACGGAGAGATTCTTCGTCACTACTGCCGGCACGCCCAGCGAAGTTGCGGTGTGCTCCGGCAGGCCCTGGAAGCGCAACCGCTTCGGCGGTGCCGGGATTTGGTAGCGCTCGAGTTTCTCCAGCCGCGATTCGGCTGCTTTTCGTCGGTTGCCCACCGTTTTCGCAGCCCTGTCAGCGTAGTACTTCGCGGCTTTGCGGGTTTCCGTCTTAGCTTCATGCGAGTGGAACACGTCGTCCTCGGTTTGGTGGGCGGCCTTTTCCAGCCGCTCACGCTCGTGTTCCTGAGCTGCGTAGTCGGTGGCCCAGCGGGCGCGGCGCTTCTCCCGGGCCTCGAGGTAGTCGGAGAACGAGCCGGAGAATTTCGCTCCCTGCTTCGTTTCCTCGCCCATGCCGCCTTCGGGGCCCAGACCCGGATCCAGATCCACCAAGCTGTCGCAGGCAGTGTCCAGGAAATAACGGTCGTGGGCGGCGGCCAGTACTGGGCCCTTGAAGGAAGTGAGTTCTTCGACGAGGAAGTCGACGGCTTCGTCGTCGAGGTGGTTGGTCGGCTCATCGAGCACCATCGCGTCGACCGGGCGCAGCAGCAACGTGGCCAAAGCGAAGCGGCGGCGCTGCCCGCCGGACATTTCACCGAGCGGGGTCGCCAGATCTACTCCGGCCAGGCCGAGACCAGCAAGGACGGTGGCAATGCGGGCATCCAGCTCCCACACGCCGGAATTCTCCGCCCGTGTCAGAGCCACATCGAAGCGTTCCGCCAGTCCGGCATCAGCGGGGTTGTCCGCCATTTGCTCCGACAAGGCTCCGATCTCGCGCTCGACGCCGCGGAGTTCGTCCACGGCGGCGTCGATAAGCTCCGACGCGGGGGACGTGAACGGCAGTGAAGTCTCTTGGGCGATGAGCCCCGTCACAGGCGGCGTGATGATCGTGCCTGCGGTCGGCTTGTTATCGCCGGCGATAAGGGAGAGCAACGTCGACTTACCGGAACCGTTCTCGCCGATCAGTCCCGTGACAGAACCGGACGGCACGGCAAAGGAGATATCGGTGAGTACGCGGTGGCCGTCGGGGTAGGAAAAGGAAACTCCGTCAAGTCCGATGTGCAGCGGGGTAGGCATGTTATTTCCTGTAGGTCGTTGCGGTGGTCACGTCCTGGACCACTTTGAAATCGGGGTTGGGGCCGGTGTAGACGGTGCGGGTCGTCGCGGCGTTCTGGCCCTGCGTGGGCAGCGGTTTCGTGAGGTCCACTGTGATGGTCGCGTCGGACGTGGTCGACCACTCGTCAGCCGTCAACGTGCCGCCGGCCTGGGTGTCGTCGATGGTGAGCTCTGTCTCCGTCGGCTCGTCTTCGATGTCGAGGGACAGGACGACGGTGTCACCATCGAGGGAGTCCACGGTGTAGCGCGTTGTGCGCAGCATGTGGGCACCGCCGATCGTGCGCGTTTGCACAGTCCACGTCGCTCCCTCGCCGACGGGCTCAATGGGAAACACCGGTTGGGCGGCAAGAACCTGGAGCAGAGCACTCTCAACAATCGCGCGCCCTTCGTCCGAGCTGCCCTCCGGTGGAAGCAGCTTGATGTCCTGGATATTGCCGTGGACGTCGTGCTGCCACCGCATGCGGAAGTCCTCCGCAGTCAGGGCGTCCGTGCCGGCATCCAAGTTCGAATGCTTCGGCTCACCGACCCTCGCCTCGGAGGCGTCGTCCGCGATGTAGATAGTCAACGGCAGCGTGACCTTGTCCACGTCACCGCCGGCCGGGGCCTCGGGGTCGACGCTGTCGGTGGCTACTGCGCCTTGAGCGACGCCGTAGGAAACCTCAACGGTCGTGGTTTGCTCCCCGCCTGAATACACCAGCTGACGCTTCTCACCGTCGCCCTGGTCCTCCAGAGTCACGGTGGCGGTATCGACCTCGAAGGCTGGGACATCGTCCATCGGGTCGGTTTTCGCGCACGCGCTCAGCCCGAGCGATGCGGCAAGCAGCAGGGACAAGAACCGATATCTCACACATCGAACCTACCGCACTGCCAAGCGACTACAGTAAGGCGACGATGACCACAGAAAGCCGAGCTACCCGCACCCGCCCTTATGTTCCGCTCATCGTGAGCGTCATGGCCGCGGTCGGTGTGATCGATCAAATCCTCAAACAGACCATGGTCACGGTGCTCACCCCGGGTGAGGCGGTGTATCTGATCGGCGACTGGTTCCGTCTTTACCTGCTGTTCAACCCCGGCGCGGCCTTCTCCATGGGCCAGAACTCCACGTGGATCTTCACCACGATCCAGCTCGTCTTCGTCGTCGGCGCGCTCCTTGTGGCCCCGCGGATCCGTGATAAGTGGGAGGCACTGGGCATCGCGCTCATCGCCGGCGGCGCGCTGGGCAACCTCATCGACCGCCTGTTCCGCGATCCGGGATTCTGGTTCGGGCACGTGGTGGACTACATCTCCATCGGCAGCTTCGCGGTGTTCAACGTCGCGGACATCGCCATCAACGTTGGAGTGGCGGTCTTCGTGCTCTCCTTGTTCCTGGGAGACAACGATGAAGATAACGATGAGGACAAAGACGGGAGCAGCAATGAGTAGGTACCGTTCGCTCGTTGTTCCAGAGGGGCTCGACAGCATGCGTGTCGATGCCGCCGTGGCCAAAGCATTCGGTCTGTCGCGCACGGTCGCGGCTGAGCTCATTGAAGCGGGCGAGGTGCTTATCGACGGCTCCCGCGTAACGAAATCCGACCGCGTCTCCACCGGGCATAGCCTCGAGGTGACCTTGCCGGAGCCGAAGCAGGCGCCGATGCCGAAGGAGGAGATCGTTGAAGGTCTGACGGTGCTGTACGACGATGATGACGTCATTGTCGTGGACAAGCCCGTCGGCGTTGCCGCGCACCCGACGCTGGGTTGGGACGGCCCCACGGTGGTGGGCGGGCTGCAAGCCATGGGCTACCAGTTGCCTGATGCAGGCCCGCCGGAGCGTAAAGGCATTGTGCAGCGGCTCGACGTGGGTACCTCTGGTGTCATGGTCGTGGCCAACTCGATCCCGGGGTACTCGGTGCTCAAGCGCGCGTTCAAAGAGCGCACGGTGGAGAAGACTTATCACGCCGTCGTGCAGGGTTTGCCCGATCCGATCGTGGGTACGATCGACGCGCCGATTGGCCGGCACCCGTCGTCGGGGTGGAAGTTCGCCGTCACCGCAGACGGGCGTCACTCAGTCACCCATTACGAGGTTCTCGAGGCGTTCCGGGAAGCTAGCCTGCTGGAAGTCCACTTGGAAACGGGACGCACGCATCAGATCCGCGTCCACATGTCCTCGGTGGGCCACCCCTGCGTGGGGGATCCGATGTACGGCTCCGACCCGAACTTGGGCAAGCGGCTGGGGCTGATCCGGCAGTGGTTGCACGCCACTGCACTCGGTTTCGTCCACCCCGGCACCGGTGTGTGGATGGAAGTGGAGTCACCCTATCCACCCGACCTTCAGCACGCAGTGGACGTGCTGCGGGCATGAGAAAGTTCCCCACTGCACTGACCGCCGTCATCGGGGTGCTCGCTGTCTCGGTCGTTCTCATCACCGGGATCTGGCTGTTGGGAACCCGTACCGGATTTAAACCGGCGCCCCAAGGCGACCAGCTCGGTCCAGACGCGGGGGAGAGTGCGCAGGAATATGCGCAGCGAGCGTCGATAAGCATGCGCAGCGCTCCGGGCGACGAGCGTGTCTTCGCCCTGGTCACGTTCTCACCGGCGTTGAGCGCGGAAGAGGCCGCGGATGTCTTGGAGCCCATTGGTCGAGTGAACGCGATTCTGCCGCCCGAGTCGCATCCGCTGCCTGTCGGGGAGGGCGACCGCGCGCACAATTTCACCGTGGCAACCGAAGAAGACCTTGCCGGAGTAGTCGTGTGGGACACCGGCAATGCGTTGCGCCAGCTCGCCGACAACGAGCGGGTGTGGTCCGTCGAGGCGCTTCCTCCCGATGCCGTGTGGGGGGCCTTCGCTATTCGCCCCGTCGATACTGTCGGAGGTGAATTATAAGGATGACGGTGTAATGTCAAGAAGAGCTTGAAGCCCAAGCGACCCTGTTTGATCGATGATCAGGAGATGACATTGTCTTCTTTCCGCACCGCCCGTAAAACTGGAGCGTCCCTGGCTGCTGCCTCGACCCTATTTTTTGTCTCGGCCTGCGGCATGGGCGGCGGGGGAGATGCCGCCTCCGGTGACCTCGGCTCCGGCGACTACCAGGTCGTCGCAAAGGAAGGTGTAGTAAACAGCATTGTCGTCGACGGTTCCGTCGCACCGATCAAGCAGGCCGGCATCTCCTCCGCTATGGCAGCACCCGTTGAGAAAATTCACGTGCAGCTGGGCGACAAGGTGAAAAAGGGCCAGCTCCTGGTCACCATGGACACCTCTGCCGGCCCGCAGCTGCAAAGCCAGGGTGCTGGGGCGGAAGCACTTGAAATGGATGCTGCGGGCAGCCTGCACGAGACCCTCTTGGATGCCGGCAGTGCCATCGAGGACTGCCTGAAACCGTTGCTGCCGGGCCACCCGAAACCCGGCAAACCGTGCGCTCCGCCTCCACCCCCGCAGGGACAGCCGGCACAGCCGAGCAACTCTGGTCCGAGCAGGGAAGAGATCGAGCGTGCGCTGGGTGAAGCCCACGCGCAAGGCCGCGAGCAGGGGCAGCGCGAAGCACAGCAGGCCATTGAGCAGCAGATGATGGACGCGCAGGGGGCTCCGGGTGCCCCAGGCGCCCCGGGCGTTCCTGGCCCAGGAATGGGCGATCCGGCAGCTGATCCGGCCACACAAGAAATGCTCATGCAGCAGCAGGCTCAGGCCCAGGCTGAAGAAAGCATCCAGGAATACGAGACGCCAGATCCGGAAATCTACGCCCCCATGGACGGCGTGGTGACCAAGATCGAGGCGGAGGAGGGATCGCCGGCCGCGGGTGGCCTGATGACCGTGTCCGATACCTCGCGCTTCCTCGTCCGCGCCAACGTGCGCGAGTCCGATGTGGCCAATGTGCGCGAAGGAAACCGCGTCACCTTCACCACCCCGGTGACGGATGACAAGGAGTTTGAGGGCCGCGTGCGCCGTGTCGCCCCTATGGCTGACGGGGATCCCGCTGGAGCCGGCGCTGAAGCCGCCGCGCGTGCGATGCAGGGCCAGGGCGGCGACAAGAAGGACACCGGTGTCACCTTCCCGGTGGAGATTGAGGTCACTGGCGATACCAAGGACTTGCGCTTGGGAGCGTCCGCGCGGGTGGAGATCATCACCGATGAAAGCCCGGATGGATTGAGCATCCCACGCGACGCTGTGTTCGACGGCAACAAGGTGCTCGTGCTCGCCCGCGAGAACGAGGACGCCACCACGGGCAAGATCGAAGAGCGCACCGTGGAAACCGGGGTGAAGAACGACACCGACATCGCTGTCACCGGTGGAGACCTGAAAGAGGGCGACACGGTCATCGCTTGGCCGGACGATTATCGCGATCGCATCGGTGAAGAAGTGACCATCGCCGATGACACATCCGCTGACAAGTCCGGTGACAAACCCGCCGATAAGTCCGCGCAGGAGTAACCACCGTGACGGAAACTCCCGCAGCTGACCAGCCGCAGCTGGTCAAGATTGATCCTGACCAACTCATTTTCATGCGCGGCATCATCAAGAAGTACAACGAGGGCAAAGACACCGAGCTCACGGTGCTTCACGGCATCGACTTCGACACCAAACAGGGTGAGTTCGTCTCCATTGTGGGCCCGTCCGGTTGCGGTAAATCGACCCTGATGAACCTCATCGGCATGCTGGATAAGCCCACCCACGGCGGTTACGCCTTCAACGGTGAAGATGTCTTCCAGAAAAACGACACGGAACTGGCAACGTACCGCTCCCAAAACATCGGCTTCATCTTCCAGAACTTCAACTTGGTCGGCCGCATCAATGCGCTGCAAAACGTTGCGATGCCGATGATGTACGCGGGCGTCGGCAAGCGCGAGCGCGAAGAACACGCCGCAGAGCTGCTCGAGATTGTCGGCATGGGTGACCGCCTCACGCATGAACCGAATGAGCTTTCCGGTGGTCAGAAGCAGCGCGTGGCGATCGCGCGCAGTCTGGCGAACGACCCGGATTTGCTGCTTGCGGACGAACCGACGGGCGCCCTGGACTCCCAAACCGGACGCATGGTCATGGATCTTTTCCACCGTCTCAATCAGGACTACGGCAAAGCCATCGTCTTCATTACCCACAACCCAGACCTAGCCGAAGAGACGCAGCGGATTGTGGAAATGAAGGACGGCCACGTTGTGGATGTGCGCGCAGGAGGTGCCCATGGAGCTGCGTGAATCAATCAACCTGGCCACAAGCAGCCTGCGCACGAATAAACTGCGCTCCATTTTGACCCTGCTGGGCATCATCATCGGCATCATGGCCGTGATCATCATCATGACGCTCGGCCGCGGCCTGCAGAACCAGGTGATGAGTGGTCTGGAAGACATTGGCGCGTCCCGGCACGTGGTGATGATCGCCCAAACTCCAGACGAAGAAGAAGCGATGCCGGAAGATGAGTTCTCCGGCGGCATGGACATGCCGGTCGATGATGAGTCCGACATGGTTTCTATCGACGAGCTCGGCGAGATCCGGGAGCATTTCGGTGAGCGGGTCATCGGTGTGGATATCTCCGAGATGGTTCCTGCGGAGACGAAATACGGCGAGAAGACAGCATCTGCCGATATCAATCCGGTGCTTGCGGATTCCTTGGGCGTTCGCGCCATCAACGTCGAATTCGGTCGGGGAGTGACGCAACAGGACATTGATACCGAGCGTCCCGTCGCGGTGATTTCGCAGGAGCTTGTCGACGCATTCTTTGACGGCGACGCAGCCGCCGCCCTCGGTGAGCGCATCGATATCGAAGGCGATTCCACCGGGGTGTTCACCGTGATCGGTGTCGCCGAAGCCGAGGAAGAAAATGCCGATAGCTTCGGTCAGATGCAGGCCTATGGTCAGATCTATATCCCGTTGAGCTCACTCGAGCGGATCGCCGAACCCATTGAAAGCGTCAACATGTTCATCGTGCAGACCACCGGTGATGAGGACCCGGCTGAGTTCCGCAACGAGCTGCAGAGCTACATGGACCGCCAGTACGCGCACAATGACAACGCCGAAGCGCAAGTCATCGACATGGAGTCGTCCCTCGAGGGATTCACAGCCATCTTTGGCGCCATTAGCACGGTGATCGCTTCCATCGGTGGTATTTCTCTGCTCGTCGGCGGCATCGGCGTGATGAACGTCATGCTCATCACCGTCACCGAACGCACCCGGGAAATCGGTGTGCGTAAGGCGCTCGGCGCGACCCGCCGCGACATCCGCACCCAGTTCATCGTTGAGGCAGTGATGGTGTGTCTGCTCGGTGGAATCATTGGCGTGCTACTCGGCGGCCTCATCGGCGTGTTGTCGAGCGGCTTGCTCGGCTTCATCGAGGGTGACTCCTACGGCCCGGTGGCATTCCCACCGATCGGGGCAGTGGTGTTCTCGCTGTTGTTCTCAATGGGTATCGGCGTCTTCTTCGGTTTCTACCCGGCAAACAAGGCTGCCAAGATGCAACCGATCGACGCTTTGCGCTACGAGTAGACTCTCCTCATGGCCAAAAAATCCTCCTTTGTCCACCTGCACAACCACACCGAGTTCTCCATGCTCGACGGCATGGCCAAGGTGGATCTGCTGGCGGAGGAGGTCTCCCGCCAGGGCATGCCCGCAGTCGGCATGACCGACCACGGCAACATGTTCGGGTCGAATGCGTTTTACCGCCGGATGACAGACGCGGGCATCAAGCCCATCATTGGTATCGAGGCCTATATGGCACCCGAGTCGCGCTTCAATAAGAAGCGCGTGCTGTGGGGCACTCCGGACCAGAAGGGCGATGACGTTTCCGCCTCCGGTGCGTACCTGCACCAGACCATGTTGGCGGAGAACGCGACAGGGTTGCGCAATCTGTTCCGCTTGAGCTCGCTGGCATCTTACGAAGGTCAGCTAGGTAAGTGGCCGCGTATGGATGCGGAGCTCATCGCCGAGCATGCCGACGGCATTATCGCCACGACGGGGTGCCCGTCCGGTGACGTGCAAACGCGCCTGCGCCTGGGCCAGTATGACCAGGCGCTCGAGGCCGCCGCGATGTGGCAGGACATCTACGGCAAGGACAACTACTTCCTCGAGCTCATGGACCACGGGCTGACCATTGAACGCCGCGTCCGTGAGGATTTGCTGCGCATCGGCGAAGCTCTAGACCTGCCGCCGTTGGTCACCAACGACTGCCACTACGTGCTGGAATCCCAGGCGCCCGCCCACGAGGCGATGCTGTGTGTGCAGACCGGTAAGACGCTGCTGGACCCGGACCGGTTCAAGTTCGACGGCACCGGCTACTACATCAAGTCCGCCGAGCAGATGCGCAACGACTGGGACGACATGGTGCCCGACGGCTGCGACAACACTCTCTGGGTCGCTGAGCGCGTCGGTGACTACGGCGAGTTGTGGGAGGAGCACCCGCACGACCGCATGCCGATCGCCACCGTGCCGGAGGGGGAGACCCCGACGACGTGGCTGCGCAAGGAAGTGCACCGCGGCCTGGATGAGCGGTTCGAGGGTAAAGAGGTGCCTGAGGACTACCGCACCCGCGCCGACTACGAGATCGACGTCATCGACATGAAGGGCTACCCGTCGTACTTCCTGATCGTCGCCGAGCTGATCAAGCACGCCCGTTCCATCGGTATCCGTGTTGGTCCGGGCCGTGGTTCCGCAGCAGGTTCCCTGGTCGCGTACGCGCTGACCATCACCAATATCGATCCGATGGAGCACGGCCTGCTCTTCGAGCGTTTCTTGAACCCTGAGCGTCCGTCCGCACCCGATATCGATATTGACTTCGACGACCGCCGCCGCGGCGAGATGCTCACCTATGCCGCAGAGAACTGGGGCGAGGACAAGATCGCCCAGGTGATCACCTTCGGAACGGTGAAAACGAAGCAGGCGATCAAGGACTCCGCCAAGGTCAACTTCGGCCAGGAAGGTTTCCAGAAGGCCGACCGGATCAACGCTGCACTCCCGCCAGCGATCATGGCGAAGGACATCCCGCTGTCCGGTATCACCGACCCGGAGCACGACCGCTACTCCGAGGCCACCGAGGTCCGTTCCATGATCGAGACCGACCCGGATGTGGCGAAGATTTATGAGACGGCACGGGGTCTGGAAGGCGTCGTCAGGCAAGCAGGCGTGCACGCGTGTGCCGTGATTATGGCGTCGGTGCCGCTCATGGACCACATCCCGATGTGGAAGAGGCCTGCAGACGGCGCACTGATCACCGGCTGGGACTACCCCGCGTGTGAGGCCATCGGTCTGCTGAAGATGGATTTCCTGGGGCTGCGTAATCTCACGGTGATCGGTGACGCCATCGAGAACATTGAGAAGAACCGCGGCGAGACCATTGATCTTGAGGCATTGGACACGGACAATGAAGCGGTCTACGAGCTGCTGTCCCGTGGTGACACACTCGGTGTGTTCCAGCTCGACGGCGGCGGCATGCAGGAGCTGCTCAAGCGCATGAAGCCGACCGGCTTCAACGATATTGTCGCCTCGTTGGCGCTCTACCGTCCCGGCCCGATGGGTGTGAACGCGCACTGGGATTACGCGGACCGCAAGAACGGCCGCAAGCCGATCACTCCGATCCACCCGGAGCTGGAGGAGCCGCTCAAGGAGATTCTCGACGAGACGTACGGTCTGATCGTTTACCAAGAGCAGATCATGAACATCTCCCAGAAGGTGGCCAACTACACCGCCGGCCAAGCAGACGGCTTCCGTAAGGCGATGGGTAAGAAGAAGCCCGAGGTGCTCGCCCAGGAATACGAGAAGTTTTCCCAGGGCATGTTCGACAACGGTTACTCTAAGGCTGCTGTCGACGCTCTGTGGGGCACGATCGAGCCGTTCGCGTCCTACGCGTTCAACAAGTCCCACGCCGCTGGTTACGCGCTCGTGTCTTACTGGACGGCCTACCTGAAGGCGAACTACGCCGCGGAATACATGGCCGCTCTGCTGACCTCCGTCGGTGACAAGAAGGACAAGTCCGCGATCTACCTGGCTGACTGCAGGCACCTGGGCATCTCGGTGCTCCCGCCGGACATTAACGAGTCCGAAGAGACCTTCATGGCTGTGGACAAGGACATCCGTTACGGCCTTGCCGCGATCCGCAATGTCGGTGCAGAAGTGGTGGAGTCCATCATGGAGTCCCGCCGCACCAAGGGCGCCTTCACGAGCTTCTCCGATTACCTGGACAAGATCGATCTGCTGCCGTGCAACAAGCGCATCACCGAGTCGCTGATCAAGGCGGGCGCGTTCGATTCATTGGATCACCCGCGCAAGGGTTTGCTGTTGGTTTCCGACGACGCTGTGGATTCGGTGCTGACCACGAAGAAGGCGGCCGACAAGGGGCAGTTCGACCTGTTTTCTGCCTTCGGGGGAGACCAGGAGGCCACGAACGCGTTTTCCATTGAGGTGCCTGACGACGAGTGGGAGAAGAAGCACAAACTCGCCCTCGAGCGTGAAATGCTCGGTTTGTATGTCTCGGGCCACCCGCTCGACGGTTTCGAGGAAGCCATTGACGCCCAGACCGACACTCCGCTGCCGAAGATCCTAGAAGGAGAGATGCGCCACGGTGATGAAGTGACCATCGGCGGCATTATTTCCGGCGTGGATCGGCGGTACTCGAAAAAGGACGGTTCCCCATGGGCCATCGTCACCCTCGAGGACCACCACGGTGCGCAGGTCGAAGTGCTACTGTTCAACAAGGTCTACGCGCTGGTGGCGCCGCAGATCGTGGAAGACAACATCATACTGGTCAAGGCGCACGTGTCCATCCGCGACGACCGCATGAGCCTATTCGGCGACGACGTGAAAGTCCCAGAGCTCGGCCCCGGTAACGGTGCCGGTCTACCGTTGCGCCTGACTCTGAAGACGGAGCAGTGCACGATGGACAACATCCGCAAACTCAAGCAGGTTCTGTCGAATAACCCGGGTGACTCGGACGTCTACTTGAACCTGGTCAACGGTGACCAGTCCCAATTGATGATCTTGGGGGACCACCTGCGAGTAGAAAGATCCGGCAGCCTCATGGGCGATTTGAAGGCCGCCATGGGTGCCGGAGTCCTGGGATAGAAAAAGCTGGCGAGCGCATCTACTCGCCAGCTAACGTGCCGGGATAACTAGCTCAGCTAGCTATCTACCACGCGTCTACTTCTTGAAGAGGGACTCGAACTGCGCCTTCGCAGCCGGGTTGATCTTGATGATCAGCGCGGCGAGCTGAGTGGCCACGGTAACCACGCCGGCAAGAGCAGCGACGATGGCAGAGATCGACTCGAAGTGGTTGGAATTCAAGTACGCCTCGAGGCGGTTCAGGCCGGAAGAACCCTCGGGGAAGCTGCCGCCGTTCTCCCATGGCCCCTCACTGGATGCGCCGTTCTTGTCCCAGGGGCCCTTGTTATCGCTCTTGTCTTCTTCCTTATCCTCGTCCTTGTCCTCAGACGGGGTGTCGTTGTCCTTGACACTTTCGACCTTCCCATCGTTAGCGTCATCAGCAAACGCAGGGGTGGTGGAACCGAAGATCATAGTGGCGGACAGTGCGGCGGCGATAAGGCCAGTGCGCTTCTTCACGGGGAAAGACTCCTTCAAAACGTTCACGGGTAACGTGCGTGCGACGTGCAGTAGTAGGTTTGGAAACCGCGACATAGTCTAGTCTCTTTTTCGGCAAAATCCAAGGGGTCTAAGATGATCTTCTATGACTTCCGCGCCTGATTTCACGCCCGTGCACGCCTCCGATATCCAGGGTGCGCAGGCTGGAATTTCCAGCGTCATCGCGCCCACTCCGTTGCAGTTCTGCCCGCGCTTGTCGCAGCAGCACGGGGTGGAGGTGTACCTGAAGCGGGAAGACCTCCAGGACGTGCGGTCGTACAAGATCCGCGGCGCCTATTACAACATTTCCAACTTGAGCGATGAGGAGAAAGCGGCTGGGGTCGTCGCAGCGTCGGCAGGCAATCATGCGCAAGGGGTGGCGTACGCGTGCCGGGCGATGGGCATTGACGGAAAGATTTTCGTGCCCAAGCGGACCCCGAAGCAGAAACGCGACCGGATCATGGTCCACGGCGGGGACAGCGTGGAACTGGTGCTCGTGGGCAACAACTTCGACGAAGCCGCGGAAGCAGCGCGCCGAGATGCGGAAGAACGCGGTGCCACCCTCGTGGAGCCTTTCAACGCGCGTGACACCGTCATCGGTCAGGGCACCGTTGCGGCAGAAGTGCTCACGCAGCTGACCGGTTTCGGCAAATCGCTCGACTCCATCTTCGTCCCCGTTGGCGGTGGAGGTCTGATCGGAGGAATCGCCGCCTACCTCGCCGACATGTCGCCACGCACGGCCATCATCGGAACTGAGCCGGCAGGGGCAGCGTCCCTGGCAGCCGCGATGAACGCGGGCGGGCCGGTCACGCTCGAGGCGATTGATCCGTTCGTCGATGGGGCCGCGGTCAAGCGCATCGGCGACGTCAACTACCGCATCATCGAAGAAAACCAGGGACGCATTCACATCGTCGACGTCGATGAAGGCGCTGTGTGCACGAACATGCTGGACCTGTACCAGAACGAAGGCATCATCGCGGAGCCTGCGGGCGCGCTGTCGGTCACCGCGCTCGATGAGGTCAAGCTCGCACCAGGCAGCACGGTCGTCTGCGTCATCTCCGGCGGCAACAATGACGTGCTGCGCTACGCCGAGATCATGGAGCGCTCCCTAGTCCACCGCGGGTTGAAGCACTACTTCCTGGTCAACTTCGCCCAGGAGCCGGGCCAGCTACGCCGTTTCCTCAACGATGTGCTGGGCCCGGACGACGACATTTCGCTGTTCGAATACCTGAAGAAGAACAACCGGGAGACCGGTGCCGCGCTCGTCGGCATCGAACTGGCTCGCGCGACGGATCTCGATCCGCTGCTTGCCCGCATGGAGGATGCCTCCTTCGACTGTCAGCGCCTCATGCCGGGCACACCGGAGTACGAATTCATCGTCACCGGTTAGCGCGAGTCAGCGCGGGGCTAGCGTGCGATGATCGCGAACTCCCATGCGCCCAGCACGGTCTGCTGCTTATCGACGCGCGGCGAGCCGTACGAGTACACCAACTCACCACCCGCGGGCACTGTGACCTCCTCGTCGGAAAAGTTGGCGGCGAGGAAGACGTCGTCGTACCCCATGGTCAACCACTTCTCGCCGTCTGCTCCGTGATCGACCTGGAGCTCGCGCAGGTCGTCTTTGGCCAGTCCGAGCCGGCGGCGCAGCGTGAGCAGATCCTTGTAGGTTTCGTACATCTTCACGTTGTCGCCGGCGAAGTTCCAGTCGAGTTTCGCCGACTCGAAGGTCTCGGGGTCGACCGGGTCGGGCACATGGTCGAAGTTCCAGCCGTAGCGGGCGAATTCGTGCGCGCGGCCTTCGCGGGTGAGCCGCTGCAAGTCCTCGTCAGTGTGGGAGACGAAGAAAGGGAACGGGGTTTGGGCGAAGAACTCCTCGCCCATGAAGATCATCGGCGTGAACGGGCTGAAGAAGATCACTGCCGCCTTCAACGCGTGCTGCGCCATCGTCAGGTTTTGCGACGGCCGGTCGCCCGCTGCGCGGTTGCCTACCTGGTCGTGCGTGGTGGTGTAGGTGATCAGCTTCCACGGGGCGATCTGCTCTAGGTTCAGTGCGCGCCCGTGCGTGCGTCCGCGGAAGTTGGACCAGTCTCTGCGGAAGCGGTAGCCGTGGCGGAGACTGTCGGCGAGGATTTCCACTGTTCCGAAGTCCTCGTAGTAAGCGATGTTTTCGCCGGTGATGACGGTGTGGAGGGCATGGTGGACGTCGTCAAGCCACTGCGCGTCCAGCCCGTACCCGCCGTGGGCGTAGTCGGCGATGATGCGCGGATCATTCAAGTCGCTCTCTGCGATGATGATCGGGTTCGGGCCGTTCTTCACCTCGATCTCGTCGGCGAGCATGTTGATCTCCTCCATGATGGAGTACGCTGCGCGGTCGTCGTAGGAGTGCACCGCGTCGAGTCGCAGCCCGTCGATGTGGAACTCGTCGAGCCACTGCCGGACAGAATCAAGCACGTAGGCGCGCACCTCGTCCGAGTTGGCCCCGGAGAGGTTGACCACATCGCCCCAGCCTGTCGAGCCAGCGGTGGTGTAGGGGCCGAACATGCCGTTGTAGTTGCCGTCGGGGCCAAAGTGGTTGTACACCACGTCGAGGAAGACGCCCACGCCACGGTGGTGGGCAGCATCGACAAGCCGTTTGAGGCCCTCCGGTCCGCCGTAGGACTCCTGGACTGCAAACCAGTCGACACCGTCATACCCCCAGTTGCGCTCGCCCCCGAACGGCTGGACAGGCATGAGTTCAATCGTGGTCACACCGAGTTCAACGAGGTAATCAAGCTTATCGACGATCGCATCGAACGTTCCCTCCGGCGTGAACGTGCCCACGTGAAGCTCGTAGATGACTTGGCCCTGCAACTCGTAGTTGACCCAGTGGTCGTCGGTCCACGGGAAGTCTGTACTGACGACTTCCGAGAGTCCGTGAATGCCGTCCGGCTGGCGCCGGGAGCGCGGATCGGGGAGGGGTTTGGACCAGTCGTTGCCGTCGAAAAGCGTGAAGCCGTAGCGCTGGCCAGGAACCTGCTCGACATCGCTGGTCCACCACCCGCGGCGACTGTCATCGCGGCGCATATCGTGCTCGGTGTCGTCGACGATGAGACGAACATCGTGCGCGTGCGGGGCCCAGACTTCAAACCTCATGTCTCCCACACTAAGTAATATCTGAAACTCATGCTGACGACATTCACCCTTCCTCCGCCAGGCGACCCGGTGGTCAATGAGATAGTGATCAAGAAATCTCGCTTCATCACCTGGATCGCCCGCGCTGAATCCGAGGAGGAAGCCCGCGACGTGATCGCGCGTGCCCGCGCCGAGTTCCCCGACGCGCGGCACCACTGCACCGCCTTCATCGCGGACCCGGAAGGACGCATCGAGCGTTCTTCCGACGACGGCGAACCGTCCGGCACAGCTGGCAAACCAATGCTCGACGCGCTGCGCGGGTCGGGGCTGCGCTGTGCGGTCGCTGTGGTCACCCGTTATTTCGGCGGCGTGAAGCTCGGCGCGGGAGGTCTCGTCCACGCGTACTCGGAATCGGTGTCGCAGGCGCTGGAGCTGGTGGAACCCGTCGAAAAGCGAAGGCGCGAACTCGCCCGCGTCGACTTGCCGCATGCTGACGCAGGCAGAGTGGAGGCGGACCTGCGTGCTGCAGGAGTGGACGTGGTCGATGTCGAATACGGCGCCCAGGCGGCCTACACCCTCGCTGTTGCGCCGGGTGGGGTGGAGGAGTTGAACGAGTTGTTGGCGGCTCTGACTCAGGGCACGAGCGAAGCACGCACGGTGGGGCAGACGTGGGTGGAGCGTGCGTTAGACTGAACCCCATGACGATCCAGCCCCGCCCGAATAACCCGATCGAAGCACGCAAGCAGGCCGTGCGCCGCTATTCCCGCAATGGCGCGTTGTGGGTCGGCGGAGGTGTTGTGGGCGGTGTCGCACTGGCACTTCTGACCCAAACGTGGTCGCTTATCGTGCTCGGTTTCGTAGTTGCCGTTGTCGGCGGAATGGTCAACTACAGCAAGGTTCAGAAGATCATCAACCACCGGGACCAGTACTAGTGCCAGACGGATCCGCCGTCCGCATCGACGTGTGGGTGTGGGCGGTGCGCATGTATAAAACCCGCACAGAGGCCGCGAACGCTGTGCGCGCCGGGCACGTGAAACTCAACGGCAATGCGGTCAAACCCTCAGCTCAAGTTGTGCCGGGGGACCGCGTCAAAGCTTGGAGGGATTACCGCGACCTGGATTACGAAGTCGTCGACACGCCCCGGAAACGCGTCGGCGCACCCATCGCGCGGCAGTGCTACATCGACCACTCTCCGCCGCCACCGCCGAAGGAGTACTTCTACTCCATGCCGAAGCGTGACCGCGGCGCTGGCCGGCCGACGAAGAAAGAACGCCGCGAGCTGGACAAACTGCGCGGCAGGAGCGGCTAAGAGTGGAGCGGGAAGCGCCGCCAAGGGGAGTTCGGGTCAGTCAACGCCTCCGTGAGAATGTGGTCAAACACCTGGAGTTCACCCTGCATATCGTCCGCGTTGTCGCGGATGGTGTCAGCTGACCAAATCGCGCGGCCCCACCAGAAGCTCGCTGCGGCATCCGCCCAGGACATGAAGTGCTTCTGCAGCTCAGCGACGGCGCGGGCGGCGTAGCTGGAGTACTCCTCCGGGGTGATGATCCCGACGAGGGCGGCGGTCGCAGCGGTCATTTCCACACGCATGATGTCCCAGGCGCGGGTCGTTGCCGGGGCCGACGGCGCATTGACGTTCGCAAACGACGGGTGGGTGCGCACTGCGAGCCAGTGGTCGAAGTCTGTCCAGAGCTGCTTCGGATCCATCCAGTTGGAAATAGCCAGGTGCTCCAGGAAGATCTCCATTGTGCGGCGGCGCTCGGCGAAATCCTGCGAACGCCATTCCTGCGGTGCGAACTCGCCCGTGAGCATCTCGGCGGTGTGGAGCACCGCATCTGACGAGGCTGTGTGCACGTCGCCGGCGATGAGCCTCTCCGTCATCTGACGAGTTTCCTCGGCGGAAGTGATACCCCACCACTGCTCAAGCATGCGCTTGTACTGCACGCGGTCCTTCTTCACGGGCAACGTGGGAGTGTCCACGGGCCGGTCATGCCCGACCCGGTACGGCAGCGCGAAGGAGGCTTCCAGCACTGTCTGACGGTCCGGCTGCGGGGTGCTCCATTCCCACAGGTCAACGGCAACATCCTCAGCCTTAGCGCGGGGGCGTTCAAACCGTGCAGCAGTGATGGCGGTCATCGGGGGATTCCTTCCTCAAACAGCGGACTCAAACCTAAGCTCACTCAGATTTCGCTGCATAGATTCTAAGTCCATTTTCACGCAACGCACATGATAACCTGCCGTATGTGGTGAATGAGAACGAGTTTGCGCGTAAGGCTTTAGAGCGCTGCGGCGACACCCAGATCGCACCTGCCGTCGTGAACGACGTCATGCAGGTGCTCGGTCCTGGAGAGGAACTCCTGGAGGTTGCACTCACGAGTGCTCCCGGGTTCACGTCGGCGTGCGTGTGCACCTCCTCGCGGCTGTTCCTGGGCACTGCACCGGGCCAAGTGACAGTGATCGACCACGCATGGCTCACCGGGTTCTGCGGCCGCCCGTATGGACCGGCTGAAGAGTTGACACTTACCCTCAAAGCCGTGGACGGGGAAGTGAACTGGATCGGATTCAACCGCACCGGCCTGATGCGCATCCTGCATGCCCTGGATTTCGCGATGCAGAGCCCTGCACCGGAAGCGACCATCCCCGAACTGTTCAATAAGTGGATTGATGTCCACCAAGAAGCGAACAACGTCGACATGACCCCCGAGCAGTTCGAACTGAACATCCGCGAAGCGATCGGAGAACGCCAGTGGCTGACCTAAACACCTACCCGGAGCCGAGCGCCACCTTCTCTGGCGACGCATTCCTGCCCGATCCGCCCCCGAACCGGCCTCAGCCGAACTACGGCCCGTCGGCCCCGGCGGCGAACAAAGCGAAGAAGGACGACCCCTACGGCGAGAACTACGAGTTCTGGAAGCAAGGCCTGTCGCCCGTGAAGGTCTCCTACACCACCCAGCTGGTCCTGGCCGTGATCGTGGTCACCATTGTGGTGACCCTCGTGCTCATCTTCGCCTAGCCATGTTTCCGCCTAGCTGTCCCAGCGGGCGGAGTCGAGGTGGTGGCTGACTAAAAGTGCGGTGGGCAGAACGTCGAGAAGCTCTGCGCACGGGATCGTGCCCTCGTAGGTTCTCCCGGTGAGGCGGTCTGTCCACTGACCTTCGGGGAGAGTGACGGTGGTGTCGCCCCATCCGCCACTGTCTTCGAGAATAAGGGGCCGGCGCACAGCCAAGCCGATCACGGAGAGGCTGGCCGAATCTGCTCCGCGCGCGATCCCCACAACATGGTTATCGGCCTCGCCGACAGCGAAGACTGCCTGATAGTCACCACCCAGGAAGATGTCCGGGTACTGGCGGCGCAGCATCGCGCCTTCGTGGACAACTGCCTGCTTCGCGCGGTCCGCCACGTCTTCTAGGTGCGGGTAGAGGCCAGTGCCGTCAGCATTATCGCGGGCGAAGCAGAGATCTGCGTAGTGGTCCTCGCTCTCCTTGAACTGGGAGAGCGTTTGTTCGCGGTTGACGTAATCAACAAAGCGGCGGTTATCCGGATCCACCAGGGATAGGTCGATGAACTCCTGGCCCTGGTAGGTGTCCGGGATACCCGGCCCCACGAGTTGAAGCAGCTTCCTGCCGAGGGAGACCTGGACAGCACCCTGATGGATTTCCTTGACAAAGTCGGTGATCATGCCACTTGCCGGCCCCTCCACGACAGCGTCGACCCAGTCGGTGATGGCCTTTTCGAAGTCGTGGGCGTTGTCGAACCAGGAGGTATGCACACCCGCCTCGCGCACCGCCTTGACGGCATAATCGCGCAGGCGCTGCTGAACATCCTCGGTGATCCCGTCAGCCGGCCACACCCCGATAGTGTTCTGGATCAGGAAGTGCGCGGTGGCCTGATCTGGTGCGGGAACGAGCGCCGTGACTTGCGCGATGAGTTCAGCGAATGTCTTCGGGCGTTCTGTCAGCTCAATGATCCGCGCGCGGGTGTCCTCGCTGCGCTTCGTGTCATGGGTGGTCAGCGCCGTCATGGCGTGCGGCCACAAGTTATTGCGCTCTTGCTGGAGCAGGTGGAATTCAGCCGCCGAGACACCGAACCGTCCAGGTGCCCCGCCCACTTCCTGCAAGGCGACAAGGCGGCAGGCGCGGTAGAACAGCGTGTCCTCCACACCCTTGGCCATGACGGCACCACAGACCTGCGCGAAACGCGTCTTCGCCTCACCGTTGGCCAGCAACGCCGCGGAGATCAGGTCAAGGGCAGCGCGCCGGGACGGGAAACGGCGCACCATGTCGGCCACGACAGTAGAAGTCTGACGTGACAGCGAGATGTAGTCAGCGCGGTACACCGGCATGGCAGCAATGAGGTCGATCACCGTCTTGGTCAAGTCTTCTTCAGAGACATTGGAGCCGGCGGTGGAGAAGTTGTCGCGGCGGATGGCGCGTGTCAGACGGCGGATCTCTGCGGCGAGCTCGGACTCGGCGACGTCGCGCTTGAGCTGGTGCTCTGCGGCCTCGATGGCGGGCTCATCCCAGGTAGACCCGGACTGGCGCAAAGACAGCATGCTCATGGAGTCTTCGGCTTCGCGGTTGATGAAGATCCCGTCGAGTTCGCGCAACGCGTCGTAGCCGGTCGTGCCATCGACCGCCAGGCGTGGATCGAGCGGCTCGGTGACTCCGAGGATTTTCTCTGCGACCAGCCAGCGGTCATCCCTAATGAGGTCACGAAGTCGGTTGAGATACGTGAACGGATCGGCCAGACCGTCCGGGTGGTCGACGCGAATGCCGTCGATGAGATCTTCAGCAATGAGCTGACGCAGCACCCGGTGCGTGTGCTCGAAAACGAGCGGATCTTCCTGGCGGATACCGGCCAGCCCGTTGACGGAGAAGAAACGGCGGTAGGAAATGACACCGTCGCGCCAGTACATCAGCCGGTAGCTCTGGCGTTCGTAGACTTCACGCGGATCGTCGTCAAGCGACTCGAAGGACCCAGGCCTGAGCGGGAAGTAGTTCTCGTAATACTTCAGGACCGGCTCATCGATCTCGTCGAGAAGCGTCAGCTCGAACTTGTCTTCGTCGCCAGGCTGCCCCAGCACCGGGAGCCCCAGTTTGCCGCCAGCGCCATTGTCTTCGTGCCAGTCGATGTCGAAGTAGGACTCGTACTCCGAGTCTTGGCCGTTCTTGAGCACATCCCACCACCACTTGTTCTTCTGCGGTGTCTCCACACCCAGGTGGTTGGGCACGATGTCCAGGATCAGACCCAGTCCCGCTTCGTGTGCCGTATGAGCCAGCGCTCGTAATCCCTCCAAACCTCCGAGCTCTGGGTTGACCACCGTTGGGTCGGTGACGTCATAGTTGTGGTTCGACTCCGGGTACGAAGTGAACACGGGAGAGAGGTACAGGTGGGAAATGCCCAGCGATTTCAGGTAGGGGACCTGGGCTTCCGCGTCCGCGAAACCGAAGCCGCGGCCCGACGGATCAGCCTGCGTCCCCCGCAACTGCAGACGGTAAGTGGACGTGATCGGGCGGTGCATGCTTCGCTCCTTAAATGGTGGGTACCCCTCACACCCTAGTCACGACAGGGAAACCAAGGGAGTACGTCATGACGGTCGCCTGCGGTACAGCCTTCGCAGCAGCTTCGATTGTGGTGTCCAGCACGAACAGGTCGCGCTGGTCGCGGGTGACGTACACGAGTCCGGTTTTCGGAACGAGCACTTCGAGAAAGTGCTGGTGCAGCATTTGAAACGTTTTCGGGTGCGACAGCCACGCCACTGCAGGCACATCGAAGGGGGCGATTTCGAATCCGCGTGGCGCAGTAGTGCCGAGTGCGCATGAAGCGTTGCGTACCTGGAACTCGACGCGGTGAGAATTCTGGCGCTCCAACAAGGTGTAGGCGGCAGAATCCCACGCCTGTTTCACGCTGAGGCCCCTGTCCCACAGGTCAATCTGGGACAGTAAGTGCCCGGTTTCGGAGATGAGCACTGCCACGACGTTGGGGGAGAGGTTGAGATACGCGGGCGAGTCCCCGCGCTCGCCCCAGGGTCGCTTTTCGACGACTTCCGCCCGCACCGGCAACGCGACGAACCCGGTGACAGGAAGCAGATCGGTAGAGCATGTGGTGGTCATGCCCTAGTTAGACTGCGCCACCGCCCCGTCTGGTTCCCGGTGCCGGACGGAAAAGGCTAGAAGGGAGGTTCCTCGTCGAGACCGAGCACGTTGAGTAGCTTCTCTGCTGGCCAAATGTCAATGTCTTGGCCTTTATCCATCAATTCCCGGGCCCTTTTTTCCTTTGACGTCATGGTGGCCCACTCGCCGGTGACCAGGATGGTTGTCTTCTTGGTCACGTTCTTTCCTACTTGGCCGCCCTGGTTGGCGATGCCATCCCAGAGCTGTCCTTTATCGAAAGGATCGAACTCTCCGGTGAGGGTGACGTTTTGCCCGTACAGGGGCGAGTTCGGGTCCGCATCGACTGCCGGATCCGGGATGGTGTCCGGGGTAGCCACAGATTGCCACGGCGCGGGACCCCTGTTGTTGCCCTGCTGTTCTTTTTTCGGGGTGTCTTTCTCAGCCTTGCTGGCCTTCTGGATGCTCGAGGCTGCACCGGAGAAGTCGCGCAACACAGGAATAACGCGGTCAGCGCTGACAGTGCCCATGGCGAAGCCGCTTGCGTGGACGAAGTCTTCCAGAGAGCCAGTGTGCTTGGCGTGCCGGGCGAGAGCATTCATCACCGATGCCGGGTCGGCGTCCACTCCGAAGAAGTCGGCGAGGGTGTCCAGCTTGTGGTTGGGCACGTCAAGTTCAGCTGCGCGAGCCTGCGTGAGCACACACGCGAAGGTGAGATCGGAAACAAGGCCTGCATAGTGCAGGGCAGATGCGTCGAAGTATCCGTTGTAGCCGACGAGGGGGCTATCGCCAATGAAGTCAGCTAACGCCTCCTTCGTCGGTGGTTCGAGGCTGAATCGCTCGGTGACCTCGCCGTCGGTGACGCGGGCGAGGTCCACTCGGTCCACAGAGCCCCAGTCCTGGCTGGCGGTGTGCACAGCCACGGCAACAAAGGAGAAACCGGTGATGGTGTCGACGCTGACGGACTCCCCGGTCAGCAACGCACACAGCTGCTGCGGGCCTTCCGTATCTCCGGGGGCAAAGCGCACCGTGACGGTTTCACCGCCGGATTCGATCGCGACCGTGCTTTCATCCCACGAGTCCCCGGAGCGAACCTCGGTGTTCGTGATGTCGTCGAGGTTGATCACCGTCGGTTCCGACGAGCCACGAAGCGCGGCCTCTAACTCCTCCGGGTGAATTTCCGCAGCAGCGCCGGTGACGACGACGCGCGTGCCGAGAGCTGAGATCATGACTCGGGGTTCACCCGGGTCGAACCGCCACCAACAACAGCGCCCTCTTCCGCTGCGTCCTGCTCTGCCTCATCGTCGCCGTCCTCGAAGACCGGCGGCTCGATCTGCCGCAGGACGAGGGTGGAGCGTGCCGGAACGTTCGCGGTACCCTGCGCCTCAATCTCCTCCTTCTCCGCCGGGTACCCGAGCGGCTCAGTGGTGTCGATGAGGACTTCCCACTTCGCGCCCATGTTCTTCGGCGGCAGGGTGAATTCGATGTCCTCGTGGTAGGCGTTGAACATCAACACGAAGGAATCGTCCACGACTTGCTGGCCACGGGAATCAGGCTCAGCAATCATGTTGCCGTTGAAGTAGACCTGCAGGGCCTTGCCAAAGGCGAAGCCCCAGTCATCATTGGTCATCATCTGACCGTCGGGAGCCAGCCACGCAATGTCGCGGTCCTGAGCGTCCATGCCCAGCGGACCGCCGGCCAGGAAGCGGCGACGGCGGAAGACAGGGTGCTCTTTACGGATGCTGATCAAACGGCGGGTGAAGTCGTGCAGTTCCTCCGACTCGTCCAGCCTGTTCCAGTCCATCCAGGCCAGCTCGTTGTCTTGGCAGTAGACGTTGTTGTTGCCGTTTTGCGTGCGGGCGAACTCGTCGCCGTGGGCGATCATCGGGGTCCCCTGGGAAAGCAACAACGTGGTCAGGAAGTTGCGGCGCTGGCGCGAACGCAGCTCCTGGATCTCCGGATCGTCGGTGGGGCCTTCTTCACCGTGGTTCCAGGAACGGTTGTGAGATTCACCGTCGCGGTTTTCCTCACCGTTGTCCCAGTTGTGCTTCTCGTTGTAACTGACCAGATCGTTGAGTGTGAAGCCGTCGTGGGCGGTGATGAAGTTGATCGACGCCGTCGGGCGGCGGCCGTTGTGGTTGTACAAGTCCGACGAACCGGTGAGTCGCGAAGCGAACTCGCCCAGGGTGGAGGGCTCACCGCGCCAAAAATCGCGGACGGTGTCGCGGTACTTACCGTTCCATTCGCTCCACAGCGGCGGGAAGTTGCCCACCTGGTAACCGTTCTCACCGACATCCCACGGTTCAGCGATGAGCTTGACCTGAGAGACGACTGGGTCCTGCTGGACCAAGTCGAAGAAGGTAGCCAAGCGGTCTACGTCGGAGAACTCACGCGCCAGAGTGGAAGCGAGGTCGAAACGGAAGCCGTCGACGTGCATCTCGGAGACCCAGTAGCGCAGAGAGTCCATGATGAGCTGCAGTGAGTGCGGGTCGCGGACGTTGAGGGAGTTACCGGTGCCGGTGTAGTCCATGTAGTGGAAGGCGTCACCGTCGACAAGCCTGTAGTACGCCTCGTTGTCGATGCCGCGGAACGCAATGGTGGGGCCTAGGTGGTTGCCCTCGGCGGTGTGGTTGTACACGACGTCGAGGATGATCTCCATGCCGGCCTCGTGGTAGGCGCGGACCATGCCCTTGAACTCGGCGACGGCATCGCCCGGCTTCTCGCTGGCGGCGTAATCCTGGTGCGGCGCGAAGAAGCCGAAGGTGTTGTAGCCCCAGTAGTTGCGCAGGCCCAAGTCCCGCAGGCGGTCATCCTGAAGGAACTGGTGGACGGGCATGAGCTCGACAGAGGTGACCCCCAAGTCTTGGAGGTACGCGATCACGCTCGGGTGCGCCATGCCGGCATAGGTGCCTCGCAAGTTCTCCGGGACATCGGGGTGCAGCTGCGTCATGCCCTTGACGTGGGTCTCATAAATGACAGTGTCATTATCCGGGATGCGCGGAGAACGGTCGTCGCCCCAGTCGAAGAACGGGTTGATCACCACGGACTTCATGGTGTGACCGAGCGAGTCTTCCTCGTTGCGGCCGGTGCCGGGTTCCTCGGCGTGAATGTCGTAGGAGAACAGGGAAGAATCTCCATCGAACTCGCCGTCGAATGCGCGGGCATACGGGTCGACGAGCAGTTTGGACGGGTCGCAGCGCTTGCCGTTTTCAGGGTCCCACGGGCCGTGGACCCGGTAGCCGTATCGCTGTCCCGGCAGGACGCCAGGAAGGTAGGCGTGCCAGACGTGGTTGTCTACCTCTTCGAGGGGAATACGCGTCTCGTTCTCCTCGCGGTCGAGCAGGCACAGCTCAACCTTCTCGGCGACGTTGGAGAAAAGGGCGAAGTTAGTGCCCGCACCGTCGTAGGTGGAGCCCAATGGGTAGGAGGATCCAGGCCAAACTTGGGTCTGCGCGTTCTCGCTAGGAGTTGTCATGAGACTCGATAGTAATAGCTCTAGCTCACTGTGCGTCGAGGCCCGCGAGCAGAAGGTCAATTGCCTGCTCAACGTGTTCTACGCTGCCGCGGGGAGCCGTGGCAGCCGAGGTTTGGCGGGCAGCTTCGTTGAACTGAACGCCGGCCTGGTGCATGTTCGCCGCTCCGAGAGTGAGATAGAGCAACCCGGTCGCGGTCGCGTCGATAAGCGCCGCGCGCTCGCTGTCTGCCGAGGGCCCGTCGCTGAGCGTCGCTTTGACTGCATCCAGGAGGTGCGCGTGAATGTCCGCGCCGGGTAGTGCTGCGGCTGTGGCGACCACGTCCGCGCCGTCGCGGTGGGAGAGAACAGCTCCGCGCAGGGCGGCGCAAGCTTCACGCGGCCCGGCATAAGTGCGCTCGAGGACTGGGGCGATAATGATTTCTGCCATCGCGCAAATGAGTTCCTGCTTGTTGTCCACATGCCAGTACAAGGCTCCAGGCGCGACGTCAAGCGACGCGGCGACCCGACGCATGGACACGTCAGCAAGGCCGTACTCGTCTAGGATGCCCACCGCCGCTTGTGCGATAGTGGACTGGGACAGCTGCATAACACGCAAGGGTACACCCGATATTCACAGCTACTTCACTGGTACTTCCCTGCGCAACAATTGAGTAACTGAAGCTTGACGCTGCTAGAGTGTCGGGAGCAGTTCTCGAAAACCTAGAGGAGAGTTCCGATTCATGTCTAACTCGAAGAAGGCCGTCGCCCTCGCCACCGCCGTCTTGGTTGCCCCCCTCGCACTAGCTGCGTGCGGCTCCGGCGAGGATCAGAGCGACGTCGTGTCCGAGGTGGCTACCGAAACCAACCAGGTCACCGCTGGCGCGGAGGTCGATCCGCTGGCTGATGAAAAGAAAGAGGACGACAAGGATAAGCCGGAGGGTGAGGGCGAGAACGCTGACGATCCTCAGGCACAGGGCGCTCCGAACCCGGGTGCTGGCGTGGTCAACCCCTTCGAGGACGGTACGCTGCCGACGCCTGACATTCAGCCGATCGAGAACGGGCAGCCCGCAAGCGAGGCTGACGTGCGGGCCATGACCGACACCATGAACCGCATTTACAACCCGGGCGATTTCGTTTCCTGGACCCGCGTGATCATGGACAACTCCTGCAAGAAGGTGGTCGACCAGACCAACCAGCAGCTGGCTAGCCAGGGCACCAGCCTGGAGAAGACCGAGCGCGAAATGCAGCTCGCAGTCGATGCTGCTAAGGCGCAGGGTCGTCCGATTCCGCCGGTCCCGGCGACGCAGACATCGCTTTCCGACGTGCGTGTGAACGGCGACACTGCTTCCGCCAACGTGACGGTGAACACCAACGGCCAGACCGAGTCCGGCGTGCAGCGCTTCGCTCGTGAGAACGGCCAGTGGAAGGTGTGCAACTAAAGCTTCGCTGGGGAGCGGGGGTCGTCGCACTCGGGGTCATCCTCGGGTGCGTCATCGGTGTCATATGGGGGTTCCTGCGCCCCGGCTATGTTGCCGAGGTTGTTGACGGCGGAGTTCAGATCAACCATGTGTTGAGTCCTGACAGCGTCGAATTCGCATCCTTCGGTTGGTTTGTCATCCTTTCTACTCTCCTCGGGCTGGCTGTCGGCCTTGTGGCGTACGGGACGGGGGAGCGGGAAAGCAACCTTTCCCGCATGGTTTTCGCCGCATGCGTGGCGTTGTTTTCTAGCTGGGCGCTGCACGCTCTCGGCCAATGGTCAGCTAATCTTGCCAACCCTCCGCACGCGGCAGCGGAGTCTGACACATTCACTTTGGTGCCCGCGTTCCAACCCGGCATCGCGTGGTGTGCTGCGCCGTTCATGGCGAGTCTGGCTTATTGGCTGGGGCTGGTCAGCACAGCCGCATTCGAAGGCGGACGGGGGAGTGTCCAAGTGGGTGAATAGGATGTACTTCAACAAGGTTTGAAGGAGATTCTCCCATGCTGAAAGTGACTGATCTGCGGGGCCAAACCCCGTCGAGCGCGCAGCTGCGCCGCATCCTGCCGCGTGGCGGGATGGATGTGGCGTCCGTCCTGCCCACTGTCACACCGATCATTGATGCGGTGAAGACCGGCGGTGCGCAAGCGGCTCTCGACTACGGCGAGCAGTTTGACCGCGTGCGCCCTGCGTCCGTGCGTGTTCCGGCGGATGTCATGGCCGCTGCCGCGGACAATCTCGATGACTCTCTTCGCGCCGCTGTGCAGGAAGCGATTCGGAGGATTCGCGCCGTCCACGCCGCGCAGAAGCCGCAGGAGCAGTCGACTGACGTCGCTCCCGGTGCGACTGTCACAGAAGTCTTCCTGCCGGTCCCGCGCGTGGGCCTGTACGTCCCGGGTGGTAAAGCTGTCTACCCGTCGTCGGTGCTCATGAACGTTATCCCGGCCCAGGAGGCGGGCGCAGAATCGCTCGTGGTGTGCAGCCCGCCGCAGGCAGAGTTCGGCGGGTGGCCGCACCCGACGATCCTGGCCGCCTGCTCAATGCTCGGTGTCGATGAGGTGTGGGCCGTCGGCGGTGCGCAGGCAGTCGCATTGCTCGCCTACGGCGACGATGAGGCGCAGCTTGAGCCGGTGGACATGATCACCGGTCCGGGAAACATTTTCGTCGCAGCCGCCAAGCGGGTAGTCAACGGTGTCGTGGGCATCGACGCGGAAGCCGGCCCGTCCGAGATCGCGGTGCTGGCAGACGACACCGCAGATCCGCTCTACGTCGCCGCCGACCTGATCTCCCAGGCCGAACACGATGAGAATGCTGCATCAGTGCTGATTACGGATTCGCCAGAGGTGGCGGAAGCCGTCGATAAGCTTATCGACGAGCGTGCCACCGCAACCCTCAACGCCGACCGCGCGGGCACTGCTTTAGGCGGGCCGCAGTCGGGCATTGTGCTCGTTGACGATCTGGAGGCAGGCATTGCCGTCGCTGATGCCTATGCCGCTGAGCACCTAGAAATCCACACCCGCAACGCCGCGGACGTGGCCCGGCGCATCAAGCACGCCGGTGCGATTTTCATCGGCCCGTTCTCCCCGGTGCCGCTGGGTGACTACATCGCTGGCTCCAACCACGTGCTGCCCACGTCTGGCACGGCGCGCTTCACTCCGGGCCTGACCACGCACACCTTCCTGCGGCCGGTCAATCTCATCGAGTACACCGAGGATGCGCTCGCCGAGGTTGCACCGCACATCATCACCCTGTCCACCGACGAACAACTGCCCGCCCACGGCGAGGCAATCAAGGCGCGAACGGAGGCGCAATAATGGCCGAGCTTTCTGATCTTCCGCTGCGCGAAGAACTGCGCGGCAAGTCCGCCTACGGCGCGCCCCAACTTGAGGTTCCGTACGCGCTGAACACGAACGAGAACCCGTACCCGCCGTCGCAGGCGCTGATCAGCGATCTGCTGGAAGAGATCTCTCGTGTCTCCGGTAGCCTCAACCGCTACCCGGAGCGCGACGCCGTTGAGCTGCGGGCGGACCTCGCGGCGTACGTGAGTAAGCAGACCGGCGTGGCAGTGACCGTGGACAATGTGTGGGCCGCCAACGGCTCCAACGAAGTCCTCCAACAGCTGTTACAGGCATTCGGTGGGCCCGGACGGACTGCCATGGGCTTTGTGCCGTCCTACTCCATGCACCCGATCTTGAGTGCAGGAACGCAGACGGAGTTCATCGGCATTGACCGCGGCGCTGACTTCCGCATCGATATCGATCATGCCATCAGCGAAATCAACGCACAGCAGCCGGACGTAGTGTTCGTCACCACCCCGAACAACCCGACCGGTGATGTCACCTCGATCGATGACATCGAGCGAATCCTCGACGCTGCGCCCGGCATCGTGATTGTCGATGAAGCATACGCGGAATTCTCCCCCTCGCCATCCGCCGTGACGCTGGTGGAGAAATACCCGACCAAGCTGGTGGTCTCCCGCACGATGTCGAAGGCGTTCGACTTCGCCGGCGGTCGTCTCGGCTACTTCGTCGCTGATCCCGCCTTCATTGAGGCCGTCATGCTTGTCCGCCTGCCGTACCACCTGTCGGTCATTTCCCAGGCGGCTGCCCGCGTGGCGCTGCGGCATGCGGACGAGACGCTCGGAAACGTCGAAAAGCTCGCGAGCGAACGCAAGCACGTCCAAGATGCGCTCGCAGGGATGGGATACGAGGTCGTGCCGAGCGAGTCGAACTTCCTCTTCTTCGGGCACTTCGCCGACACCCACGCATCGTGGCAGCAGTTTTTGGACCGCGGTGTCTTGATCCGTGATATCGGCGTGCCGGGGTATCTTCGTGTGACAATTGGTTTGGACGAGGAGAATGACGCATTCTTGACCGCGGCGAAGGAGATTAAGAGCAATGACTGACCGCGTGGGTACAGCGACCCGCACCACCAGCGAGTCCGACATCTCGGTGGAAATCAACCTCGACGGCACGGGCAACGTCGCCGTTGACACTGGACTGCCGTTCTTCGACCACATGCTCACGGCTTTCGGCACCCACGGGTCCTTCGATCTGACCATCAAGGCGCGCGGAGACATCGAGATTGACGCGCACCACACCATCGAGGACACCGCGATCACGCTGGGCTGGGCGCTGATCGACGCTGTGGGGGACAAGAAGGGCATCCGCCGCTTCGGCTCCATGGCGCTGCCGATGGATGAGACCCTGGTCAGCGCCGTGGTGGACATCTCCAACCGGCCGTACTTTGTCATGAACGGTGAACCGGAGTCCATGGAATGGCAGATCATCGGCGGGCACTACGCCACTGTGATCAACCGCCACTTTTTTGAGACGCTCGCCTACAACGCGCGCATCACCCTGCACGTCAACGTCGAATACGGCCGCGATCCGCACCACATCACCGAGGCCGAGTACAAGGCTGTAGCGCGTGCTTTGCGTGCCGCCTACGAGATCGACCCCCGGGTCAGCGGCGTGCCGTCAACGAAGGGCGCGCTGTAATGGAGGTTGGTTCCAGCATCGCCGTGTGGATGCTGTTCATCCTGGCCGGCCTGTTGGTTGGCGGGACGTGGTCGTTCTACCAGCAGGGCAATAAGCCAGTGACGATCGTGCTGGGCATTCTGGCACTACTGTCACTTTCCGGTGCGCTCATCGTGCTGTTCGGGGCGATGCCGTGACATCTGTGGCACCCGTGTCACCTGGAACGCCCGGACAGCCCACCTCTGTGTGGGCTGTCCGCGGGTTTGTGCCAGCGCTTGTCGCCGTAGCCGCGGCCTTCGGCTCGTGGGGCATGCTGCTCCCGGTCGTTCCAGTGGCCGTGCTGGACTCCGGCGGATCGTCGGCGCTGGCGGGCGCGTCAACAGGCGTATTCATGCTCGCAACGGTGATCACGCAGGTGTTCATGCCCCGGTTACTGCGGCGCTTCACCTACCGATCCGCGATCGCGGTGTCCGCCGTGTTGCTCGGTGTGCCGGCCCTACTGTTCGAACTGTCGATGGCGCCGGCAATGGTCCTGGCCGTTTCCGTTGTGCGCGGTGTCGGCTTCGGTGCCATGACGGTGTCCGAATCCGCGATCATTCCAGAGCTCGTGCCCCGGAAAATGCTGGGTAAGGCCACGGGAGTGTTCGGTGCCTCTGGCGGCTTAGCGCAGATGCTCACGCTGCCGCTCGGTCTTTTCATCGGGGAACGCGTTGGCTACCTGCCGGTGTGGATCATCGCACTGGTCATTGCCGGCGCGGGGTTGGTGTCGTGCTTCTTCATTCCTGCGGTCAAGGGTGCCCCGGCCGCCCCCGTGATGGAAGGCGCGGTCTCCGCACCAACGTGGAAACTACTGCTCATCCCGGCGATGGCTCTGGCGGTCGGATCATTAGCATTCAGTCTCATCGCCAACTTCCTGCCCGCTGCGGCACGCGACATGGGCATCGCATCCGGCACCGCACTGGGCGGCGTCTTGCTCGCCGTGGTGAACCTCGCCGTCATGCTGGCTCGCATCGGCGCCGGATCGGTGGCCGATCGCCGCGGTGAACCGGGAACCCTCATGATCCCCTTCCAGGTCTGTCTTGGCGCGAGCATGTTCCTTTTCGCCTGGTGCCTCGCCGCAGGGGCATCGGAGTGGTGGCTTGTCGTCGCGGCCCTGCTATTCGGTGCCGGATTCGGAGTGATTCAGAACGAATCCCTACTCACCATGTTCCATCGCCTGCCGCAGTCGAAGGTGAGCCATGCCTCCGCAGTGTGGAACATTTCCTTCGACGGTGGGCAAGGAATCGGGTCGTTCTTCTTCGGGCTGATCATCGCTGGCATCGGCGCGACAGGGTCCTTTGTTGTCGGCGGGATGATCGTCATCGCCGGGATCATGCTGTCTGTTGCCGATTGGGCTGTGGGCAGGCGGCGCTTGGCTGCGCGTTAGAATCACGCCCATGAGTCCAGTCGTTGCCCTCCTTGATTACGGTGCCGGAAACTTGCGGTCTGCGCAGCGCGCCCTCGAGCACGTAGGTGCAAATGTGGTGGTCACCCGTGAACCCATGGTCGCCGTCGAGGCGGATGGCCTGGTCGTGCCGGGGGTGGGGGCGTACGACGCGTGCATGAAGGGTTTACGCGAGGTTGCTGGGCCGCGGATCATCGGGAAACGCCTAGCGGGGGACCGGCCGGTGTTCGGCATCTGCGTGGGGTTGCAAGTCATGTTTGACCGCGGAGTTGAGCACGGGATTGAGACGGAAGGCTGCGGGGAGTGGCCAGGAGTCGTCGATAAGCTCTCTGCCCCCGTGTTGCCGCACATGGGCTGGAACACCGTTGATGTCGCAGATGGCTCCGACATGTTCGCGGGTCTGGGCCCGGAAACGCGGTTTTACTTCGTGCACTCCTATGGTGTGCGGACCTGGGAAATGCAGGAGGACGAGTTCATCGCGTATCCGAAGGTGTCGTGGTCCACGCACGGCGACTCCCGTTTTGTGGCAGCAGTGGAAAACGGGCCGTTGTGGGCGACTCAATTCCACCCGGAGAAGTCCGGTGACGCTGGGTTGCACCTGTTGGAGAACTGGGTCAAGACGATCGGGTAGAGGCGAGGATCGACAGCTCCGTGGATGTGCTCATATGAATCTCAGTCTCTACTAGGATGTGAATATGGATTTCACTGTGCTGCCCGCTGTTGACGTTGTAGACGGCCAGGCTGTGCGCCTGGATCAAGGTGAGGCGGGCACGGAGAAGAGTTATGGTGCCCCGCTCGAAGCTGCGCTGCAGTGGCAGGAGCAGGGGGCTCAGTGGCTGCACTTTGTGGATCTGGATGCGGCGTTCGGCCGTGGATCCAATCATGAGCTCATGGCGGAGATCACCCGTGAGCTATCGATCAACGTGGAGTTGACCGGCGGGATCCGCGACGACGCGACGTTGGAGCGAGCGCTTGCCACCGGGGCGAAACGCGTGAACATCGGCACCGCGGCGCTGGAGAACCCGGATTGGGCGGCTGATGCCATTGCCCGTTATGGCGAGGCGATCGCGATCGACATCGCGGTGCGTGAGGAGGGCGGCCAATGGCGCACGAAGGGCCGTGGCTGGACATCTGACGGCGGCGACCTGTGGGAGGTTCTCGAATTCTTTGATGCCGCCGGGTGTGCACGTTTTGTGGTGACCGACGTGAGCAAAGACGGCACGCTGACCGGGCCCAACGTTGATTTGCTTCGCGACGTCTCCGCCGCCACGGATGCCGCTGTGACCGCGTCAGGCGGAGTATCCACCTTGGATGACATTGCCGAGATTGTGCAGTACGCCGAAGAAGGCATCGACAGCGTCATCGTGGGCAAGGCGCTGTACGAAAACCGCTTCACGCTGCGCGAGGCACTGGAGTTGGTGAACCATGGGCATGGATGAGATTCACGAGTGCCTGCGGATTGCGGAGGACGCAGCGGATCAAGCCCGCCGGATGTTCACCGAGGGCCTCGGTGCCGCTCCCGCCTTGCACAAGGGTGGCGGCGACTATGCCACCGAAATCGACTTGCAGATCGAGAGCATGCTGCGTGAGCAGCTTGCCTACACCACGGGCATTTCTGTCCTTGGTGAAGAAGAGGGCGGAGTGTTGCGCTCCGACGCGTCATGGGTCGTCGACCCGATCGACGGCACCGCGAACTTCGCCTCCGGAAACCCGAACTGTGCAGTGCTCATCTCCCTGGTTGTGGACAAGCAACCGGTGCTGTCCGTGACCGACATCCCGCTTCTGGATATGCGCCTCACTGCCCGGGAAGGGTCCCATGTGTGGCTCAACGACCGCCAGCTGCCGCGGTTGACGGACACCCCCATCGTGAGCAACCAAGTCGGTGTCGGAGCTGTCGGTTCCGACGACACAAACCGGATCCCGCCGGATAGCCGCCTGCGGTTGATCAAGGAGCTCGAGCGGACAAACATGCGCCCCCGTATTAGCGGCTCGGTCGGTATCGACCTCGCGTTCGTCGCTCAAGGCATCTACGAGGCAGCGGTGAGTTTCTCTCCGCACCCATGGGACAACGCCGCCGGCGTGCTGCTCACCCGCTGCGCAGGGGCAGTGGTCACCGACATCGACGGGGAGCCGTGGACGCTGGACTCCATCGGTGTGATCGCCGGGTCACCTGGGGCGCACGATAGGGTGCTCAGTACCATTAAGTCGATCCAGTAACCCCGACAACCCCCATGAAGGAGTGTCTGCAGTGACGGTGGCAACCCGTGTCATTCCGTGCCTGGACGTGGACAACGGCCGCGTGGTCAAAGGCGTCAACTTCGAGAATCTCCGCGACGCGGGTGATCCGGTTGAACTGGCGAAGCTGTACGGGCAGCAGGGGGCTGACGAGTTGACGTTCCTCGACGTGACCGCCTCGAAGGAAGGCCGCGGCACGATGCTGGAGGTTGTCCGCCGCACCGCGGAGCAGGTCTTCATCCCCCTGACGGTCGGCGGTGGGGTGCGCACAGCTGACGACGTCCGCGAGCTGCTGCGGGCGGGTGCTGACAAAGTCTCCGTCAACACGGCGGCTATCGCCCGGCCGGAACTTCTCGGTGAGTTATCGCGCCAGTTCGGCGCACAGAGCATCGTGCTGTCCGTCGATGCCCGCCGCGTTCCCGAAGGAGGCCAACCCCAACCCAGCGGTTTCGAGGTGACCACCCACGGCGGCACCCGCTCCGCCGGTATTGACGCGATCGAGTGGGCCCAGACCGGAGAAAAGCTCGGCGTCGGCGAAATCTTGCTCAACTCCATGGACGGTGATGGCACGAAGGCCGGATTCGACATCGAGCTCACCCAGCGGGTGCGCGAAGCTGTGTCCATCCCGATCATCGCCTCCGGCGGCGCCGGGGCAGCCGAGCACTTCCCGCCGGCCGTTCATGCTGGTGCGGACGCAGTGTTGGCGGCGTCTATCTTCCATTTCGGTGAAGTCTCCATCCCCGAGGTGAAGCAGGCGTTGGCAGATGCCGGATGCGAGGTGCGTCTGTGATTCCGGAAAAGCCAGAGGCTGCAGTGTTGGATCCGCTCATCCGTGACCGCGTCCGCTTCAATGCCGACGGACTCGTCCCCGCGATCGTGCAGGCGTCGGGGACCGGCGAGGTGCTCATGATGGCGTGGATGGATGCGCCTGCGCTGGCCTACACCTTGGCCACTCGGCAGGGAACGTATTATTCGCGCTCCCGCGGTGAGTACTGGATCAAGGGTCTGACCAGCGGCCATACCCAGCATGTGGACGAGGTACGGCTCGACTGCGACGGGGACACCGTGCTCCTTTCAGTCCAGCAAGTCGGTGGCGCGTGCCACACAGGTGACCGTACGTGCTTCGAGGCGGACCTACTGCTGGGAGCGGACGATGAACGCTAGGCGCATAGGTCCGCTGCTCATGGGGCTGGGGGCGATAGTCCTCTGGCTCGCATCGCGGCTGACATGGATGACCGTCTCGTACGCTGATGACCGCACAGGTGATGGCCAGATAGGGGTTGCCGGCGGCGAGTGGTCGACGGAAGTCACAGCCGTTGTTCTCCTCTTGCTCGCCGCGACCGTGGCAGGGCTTGCGCTGACGAAGATCGGCCGTCGCATTGTCGGTGCCGTCGGGGCTGCCGCTGCGGCGCTGGTGACGGTGCCGCCGCTGACAGTGCTTGTCGCATCGCCGGATCCTGAACGCATCAAGGCTCTGCTCACCTACGGCGGGGAAGAGGGCGCAATCGGTTCCACGACGGGCCAGGCGGCCCTGCCGGAGTGGGCGCAGATCGTGGAGGTGACCACGCATGTCGCCGGCCCGCTGGTCGGATTGCTAGGCGCCCTGGCTGCGGCTGCAGGCGGAATTGCCTTGGCATTACGGCCCGGCGAGGACACTGCCAGCAAGAATAAGTACGAAAAGGCATCACAGCGCCGAGAGAAGATCGAGCAGGATCTGCAGGATGAACCCGAGTCGGGCCGCGTGCTGTGGGACGCTATCGACGCGGACATCGATCCGACTGATCAGGACGCTCAATTTCGCCGGGGCACGTAGACCCGATACTCTTTTGAAGTATGACCGTGGTGCAAGGTGAACGGAAGGTCAATCCCGTTGTGGCTGGTGTCCTAGCCGATGTCGCCGCCCGCGAAGCCAACATCCCCTTCAAAGAGATCAAGGCGCGCTCCCGTTCCCTGACCGACACCCGCGATGTGATGGGGGCACTCAAGGGACCGGGGTGCGGCGTGATCGTGGAGATCAAACGCACCTCACCCGTGCACGGCCCCACCGGTGCGAGTGACCTCCGGCAGCTCGCGGCCGACATTGAAGCCGGGGGAGCGGCACTGATCGCCTGCCAGACCGAGCGGTTGCGTTTCGACGGTTCTCTCCACGACATGCAGGAGGCACGCCGGGCCACCGGACTGCCGATGGTCTGCCGAGACGTCATCGTCGACCCCTACCAAATCCACGAAGCCCGCTGCTTCGGCGCCGACATGGTGCCGCTGCAAGTCGGGCTTTTAGAACAAGCGCGCCTGGAAAGCCTGCTCGACCGCGTCGAGTCCCTGAACATGGTCGCCATGGCAGAGGTGCGCACGCCGGAAGAAGCGGACCGCGCGCTGAAGGCGGGAGCCACGGTGATCGGGGTCAACTCATGGACGTTCGACACGAACGAGGTCAACCGTGAAGCGTTCAGCGAGATCGAGCCCGGATTGCCGGAAAGCGTCTTCCGCATCAGTCTCGGCGGCGTACGCAACGCCCGCGACCTCATGTCCGCAGCCTCCATTGGGGCTGACGCTGTCATTGCCGGTGAGGCCGTCATGTCGAGCGACGACATCACCGCAGCCACCCGCACGCTGGTGGCCGCCGGCCAGCACCCGGCCTGCCCGTCGCGCCGCGGCAGCTAAGCTAGCTATCTGTGAGTACCCACATCCTTGCCAACATCCCTTCGCCGCCGCAGGGCGTCTGGTACCTCGGGCCGATCCCGATCCGCGCCTACGCGCTGTGCATCATTACCGGCATCATCGTCGCCATGGCGCTGACCTTGCGCCGCTATGAAGCCCGCGGCGGCAACCCGGACATGGTCTGGGACGCTGCAATTGTGGCTATCCCGACGGGCATCATCGGCGGCCGTGCCTACCACGTGATCACGCAGTACGACGATTACTTCGGCCCCGGCAAGGATCCGCTGCAAGTTTTCAATTTCTCTGCCGGCGGGCTAGGCATTATGGGAGCGGTGGCTCTGGGAACGCTCGCGGTATGGGGTTTGTTCAAATACCGCGGTGTGCCGCTGGCACCGTTCGCGGACTCAGTCGGTCCGACGATCATCCTGGCTCAAGCGATCGGCCGACTAGGCAACTACTTCAACCAAGAGCTCTACGGCCGCCCGACTGACGTCCCTTGGGCGCTGGACATTTACTACCGCGTCGACGAGGCCGGCAACTTCGCTCCGCTGACAGGCCGGTCAACGGGCGAAGTCATCGCGAGTGTGCACCCCACGTTCCTCTACGAGATGATCTGGAACATCGCCGCCTTCTGCTTCCTGCTGTGGGCGGAGAAGCGCTTCAACTTGGGCCGCGGCCGCGTTTTCGTCCTGTACGTCGCCTCCTACACGCTCGGCCGCGTACTCATGGAGTTCATGCGCGCCGATGAAGCGCACCTGATCTTCGGCATCCGCATCAACATGTTCATCTCCGCGGTCATCTTCATCGCGGCCGTCATCGTGTTCATCCGGATGCGCTCCGGGCGTGAGACTCCCGAAGAAGTTGATCCTGGGTATCAGGCGGAAAAAGAGACTGCGGAGGCCGACGTCGATAAGCGGAAATCACCTGAAAAGCGTTGAGTGCGCACACTGCGAACACCGCTCGGCGAAAGACGCTGTGTTTCGGTAGCGTGGGGCGCGTATCCAATCTCTCGCGAGAAAACCCACGAGATGAACCACGAGACGAAGTAGGAAATTGTGGATAGACGCACCAAGATCGTTTGCACTCTCGGACCAGCTGTAGCCAGCAAGGACGCCATTCTCGGACTCGTGAGCGACGGCATGGACGTTGCCCGGTTGAACTTCTCCCACGGCGACTACCCCGACCACGAGCAGAACTACCGCTGGGTGCGTGAGGCCACCGATGAGACCGGCCACGCAGTGGGTATTCTCGCCGACCTGCAGGGGCCGAAGATCCGTCTCGGCCGCTTTGAAGGTGACGGCAAGACCTACTGGGAGACCGGTGAAGAGGTCCGCATCACTGTCGACGACATTGAAGGCACGCACGATCGTGTGTCGACGACCTACAAGAACCTCGCTGAAGATGCGCAGCCCGGCGACCGCTTGCTTGTCGACGACGGCAAGGTCGCCCTCGTCTGCAAAGAGGTCGACGGAAATGATGTCGTCTGCGAAGTCGTTGAGGGCGGCCCGGTGTCCAACAACAAGGGTGTCTCCCTGCCGGGGATGAACATCTCCGTCCCGGCTCTGTCGGAGAAAGACAAGGCAGACCTGCGTTTCGCGCTGAACCTCGGGGTGGACTTCATCGCACTGTCGTTTGTGCGCTCACCGTCTGATGTCGACCTGGTTCACGAGATCATGGACGAGGTCGGCCGCCGCGTTCCGGTGATTGCAAAGCTGGAAAAACCGGAAGCTGTGGACTCGCTGGAGTCCATCATTCTCGCCTTCGACGCCATCATGGTTGCCCGTGGTGACCTCGGTGTGGAGATCGCCCTTGAGCAGGTGCCGCTGGTGCAGAAGCGCGCGATCCAGATTGCCCGCGAGAACGCCAAGCCGGTCATCGTGGCTACTCAGATGCTCGACTCGATGATTGACAATTCCCGCCCAACACGCGCGGAGGCTTCCGACGTTGCCAACGCCGTGCTCGACGGCACCGACGCCGTGATGCTCTCGGGCGAAACGTCGGTCGGTGCGGACCCGCACAATGTTGTGCGCACCATGGACCGCATCGTCCGCGTCGCCGAATCCATGGGGTCCGTGCCGCCGCTGAACCACATTCCGCGCACCAAGCGTGGCGTGATTTCCTATTCCGCACGCGACATCGCTGAGCGCCTCAACTCGCGCGCGCTGGTCGCGTTCACCAGCTCGGGTGAGACCGCTCGTCGTCTGGCCCGCCTGCACTCCTACCTGCCGCTGCTGGTGTTCACCCCGCACCAGGCGGTCCGCTCCCAACTCGCCTTGACGTGGGGCGCGGAGACGTTCCTGTGCCCGCAGGTGGACAACACCGACGAGATGATGCGGACCGTCGACGAGATTCTGCTGTCCGTCGACGCGTATGACGAAGGCGATGTCATGGTCGTTGTGGCCGGCACCCCGCCGGGCGTGGCTGGCACGACCAACATGATTCACGTCCACCAGCTTGGTGAGGACACACAGCGTCCGCAGTAGCCGCCGGCTCTGGTTACCCTGGTGGGTATGTCTGAGTCTGCTGAGCTAGCCGCCGGAATCGAAGTCAGGGACGCCCACCTGCACAATCTGCGGAATGTCGATGTGGACATTCCGCGGGGCACGCTCGTCGCGGTGACGGGTGTGTCCGGTTCGGGCAAATCCTCCCTCGCGTTCGGCACGATCCACGGCGAGGGGCAACGGCGCTACCTTGAATCGGTGGCGCCGTTCGCACGCCGTCTCATCGGTTCAGCTGTGGATCCGCAGGTCAGTGAGATCAATGGCTTGCCGCCGACGGTCGCGCTCCAGCAGTCCACATCGGGTGGCGGTGCGCGGTCCACAGTGGGCACGGTTTCTGCACTGTCGAACAGTATTCGCTTGCTCTACTCGCGTGCGGGCGATAACCCGAAGGGCCTGTACTCCGATTCGTTCTCCCCGAACACTCCTGAGGGCATGTGTCCGACGTGCCAGGGAACTGGTGTCGTCCACGAGCCCACGGAGCAGTCCATGGTGCCGGACCCGACGCTGTCCATCGAGGACGGTGCCATCCAGGCGTGGCCCGGCGCATGGGCGGGGAAGAACTTCCATGACATCCTGCAGACCCTTGGCTACGACCTCGATTCTCCGTGGCAAGAGCTGCCGCAAGAGGGCCGGGACTGGATCCTCTTCACTGAGGAACGCCCGGTTGTGACGGTGAAGCCACTGCGCGGCGAGGACCAGATCCAGCGCAACTACAAGGGCACGTGGCGTTCTGTGGCCAGCTACTTGACCAATACTCTCGCCGAGACCCAGTCAGACACGCTGCGCAAACGCGTCTTGTCTTACATGGAGTCGCGCACCTGTGAGACGTGCCATGGGCGTCGCCTTAACCCTGAGGCGCTGAAAGTCACCTACGCGGGCATGCCTATCGACGAGCTCGGCGCCCTGCCCCTCGACCGAGTCCACGAGGTGCTGGCCGAGCAGACCCCGGAAGACAATTCCGCCGAGGATCTTCTGCTCAAGCAGATCCTACCCGCGCTGCAGTCCGCGCTCGACCTTGGGCTCGCTCACCTGAGTCTCGATCGCCCCGCGCCGACGCTGTCTGGCGGCGAACTACAGCGCATCCGTCTCGCCGCGCAGTTGCGCTCGGGATTGTTCGGCGTGGCGTACGTGCTCGACGAGCCGTCTGCGGGTTTGCACCCGGCAGAGCGCGACGCAGTATTGGCCATGTGCCGCCGTTTCATTGCCGCCGGCAATTCCGTCCTGCTCGTGGAGCACGACATGGAGCTCGTTGCCCAGACCGATTGGCTGGTCGACGTCGGCCTGCTCGCCGGCGAGCAGGGCGGAAAAGTGGTCTACTCCGGCCCCACGAGCGACTACAACGCGGACACTCCTACAGCTCACGCACTGAACAATCGTGCGCTGACGTTGAACGACGCACTGCGTGAGGCCACGGGAACGCTCACCCTTGAAGGAGTGCGCGCCCGGTCCATTGACGGTGTTGCCGTGGATTTCGGGCTCGGACAGTTCACTGCCGTGGCCGGCGTGTCTGGTTCTGGCAAATCCACCCTTGTCAGCACTGTTCTTGCCGGCGTGTTGTGTGAAGCAGCCGCTGCAGTGACGGATCAGGATGATGAAGACGCATCGCAGGAGCCGGCGGAGTGGAGCGTGGAGAAGCGCAGCGGCTTCGATGCAGTCAGCCGTATCGTGCAGATTACGCAGAAACCGATCGGCCGCACGCCGCGCTCGACACTGGCCACATATACCGGGCTTTTCGACGGCGTACGCAAACTCTTCGCCTCCACCGACGAAGCGAAGAAGCGGGGCTGGACGGTCTCGCGGTTTTCCTACAACGTCAAGCAGGGGCAGTGCCCAACCTGCGGCGGCGCCGGGAAAATCGAGGTGGAGCTGGTGTTCCTCCCCGGCTCATACACCACGTGCCCGGACTGCGAGGGTGCCCGCTACAACGACGAGACCCTCGAGGTGACGTGGCAGGGGCGCACGATCGCGGATGTCCTGGAACTCACCGTGGATGACGCTGCCGGGGTATTCGCCGACGAACCAACGATCTTAAGGGCCGTTGAAACCCTGCAGGCAGTGGGACTGGGGTATCTCCGCCTAGGGCAGGGAGCACCGGAACTCTCTGGTGGTGAGGCACAGCGCATTAAGCTCGCCACCGAGCTGCAGCGCTCCCGTAATTCCCGGCGCGGCCACACCGTGTACCTCCTCGACGAACCGACGACAGGCCTGCACCCGGCGGATGTGGAGCTGCTGGTCAAGGAACTCAATGGGCTCGTTGATGCGGGACAAACCGTCATCGTGGTTGAGCACGATCTGTCGGTCATTGCGCAGGCAGATCGGGTCATCGAGATGGGCCCGGGCGCGGGTGCCGACGGCGGACGCGTGATTGCCGAGGGCACCCCGGCTGAGTTAGCCGAGTTCGATACCGCGACGGGAAAGGTGTTGGCTTCCCGTTCGGCTTAGCTCAGAGTCACCGCGGTTGAGACCCGGCTAGGAGCTGTTAGGCGAATTTTGCAAAGTTGCCCCACCACCACGCTTGCCATTCGACAGTGCGCGGGTGCGCCGGTGGTTTCGTCGTGCCTGGGCCGTGGATCTCGGTGACGGGACTGATGCCGTGCAGTGAGTTAGCGAACCATAGCGGCATATTGTCGTCAGGGTAGAGGGGGCGGCTGGTCACGCTCAGTCCGATTGCTCGCGCGCGGTCGACGATCTGCGCTGAAGTGACACTGGGCAGCCAGGTGCCGGACGGCAGCACGAGAGTGTCGCCGTCCCAGGCGAGCAGCGCACCGGTCGTGGTTTCGAGCATGTCACCGTCGGCACCGACAATCACAGTGTCGTCTGTACCGGGTAGCTGGTGCTCTTCCCGGTACTGCGCTAGCGCGTCTAAATCCGGCCCTTTGAGCAATGGCTGCGTTCGAGGGTCGGGTGCAGTCGCCGCGTAGGTGAGCATCGTCGTCGTGCGTGGCGCGGGGGCGGGGCGCACATCGAGAAACAACCGGGAGCCGCGGCGAGCGATCCGCGGAAAGAGGTCGCCAGCTGAGATGAGCGGCAGCATCGCTTGGACGAATCCGTCCGGGACGCCCCCGAAACGCTCTAGGTGATGCGTGAGACCGTTCGCGCGGCCGTCGCGGTGACGCCACGAATCAGCGCGGTCGAACGGGCCAGCCACACGAGAGGACGCAGGGGAGCAGGGAGCGAAGGTACCATTGATCCATTCGTAGGACTTCATGTGAAAGCCCCCAGAACCGCGTCGGCTTTGAGCTGCTTCTCTGCGACCTCTGCGCCTGGATCGGAAGCCAGCACGATCGCGCCACCTGCGCCGACGCTCATACGGTCCCCGTCTCTGACTGCGGTGCGGATCACCACGGAAAGGTCCGCCTGCCCGTCGAACCCGAAATAGCCCAACGCACCGGAGTACACCCCGCGCGGGCCAGTTTCCAGCCGGTCGATGATCTCGCAGGTGCGCACCTTCGGCGCGCCCGTCATGGATCCCGGCGGGAACGTCGCCCGCAACAGATCAATGAGAGCCGCATCGGGGTTCAGCTCGCCCGTGATCGTGGAGACCAACTGCTGCACGGTGGCGTAACGCTCGACGGCCATGAGGCTGGGCACACGCACAGAGCCGGGGCGGCACACGCGCGCTAAGTCATTGCGCATGAGGTCGACGATCATGAGGTTTTCGGCGTGGGTTTTGTCGTCGTGAAGCAACGCGGGATCCTGATCCGCCGCAATGGTGCCCTTGATTGGTTTCGCTTCCACGCGATGATCGCGGACTGTGAGGAACCGCTCCGGGGATGCACTCATGATCTCCACACCAGAGAAGACGAGGTGCGCGGCGTACGGCGCCGGGTTGTGTGCGCGAAGAGCGGGATAGAGCTCGCCGGAGGCATGCGCCTCATACGCGTCGGTCAGGCACACTTCGTAACTCTGGCCAGCATGCAGCGCGTCCTGCGCTAACCCGATGCGCTCGCGGTAATCGAGGGTGCGCCATGAGCCGTTGCTTATCGACGTTCCCTCGTCCCTCTCATCCACCCCGCCCAGCAGTGCTTCAAGCTGGTCGAGGAGTTCTTCTGCGTCCCCGAGGCCGCACAGGTGCGCGGTGTGCTCCCAGTGGTCGTACACGATGAAGGACTGCGGCCGCACGAAGTAGGCGTCGGGGACAGGGGAGGTGTGCCGGCCGAGATCCGCGCTGGGCAGCGTGAGCTGAGCGCACTCGTACCCGAGGTAACCGACCCACCCGCCGGTGAACGGGAGGTCGACGGGGGACTGGATACCCGCGGCCAGTTCTTGCTCAAGGACGTCCAAGATGTCGGGATCGTCGCCGAGGCGGTAGGAGACCGACCGGCTCAGAGGACCGGCGGTGTCGCCCAGGATCGAATACCGTCCGCGGTCGGTGTCCGCCGAATCGAGCCAAAACGCGTCGTTCCCGCGGGCACGGAGAGCAGCGAAGACGCGCTGGCAATCGAGATCGATGTCGACTGCACGGTGGGTGAGCCTCCAGCTGCCGAGGCGAAGGAAATTTTCCATGATGGTGCGTCCGTGCTCTGTCAGGATCGACTCAGGGTGGAACTGCACACCCCAGTGCGGGCGGCCGACCACTTCGAGAGCTTGAATGACGCCATCCTCGCTGCGGGCATGCACCGTGATCGTCGACTCGCTCTCCTCGTGGCCATGAATCGGGGTTTCAATGTGCAGCGAGTGGTAACGCACCGCCTTGAAGTCCTGCGGGACTCCAGCGAAGATTCCCTCGCCGCTGTGGCTAATCGTGCTCACGAACCCGTGCCGGGGTTCCGGCGCGCGGGTGACCGTCGCGCCCGCGAGGTGAGCGAGCCCTTGGTGCCCCAGGCACACACCGAGAAGGGGAGTTTCCGATGCGGCTTCGATGATTGCGCGGGAGGCCGCGAAGTCATCGTCGTTGGTTGGGGTGCCCGGTCCGGGAGAGATGATCACGTGGGTGAAACGGCCGGAGGAGACATCGTCGATAAGCGACAATGCGTCAGCCGCAGGGACGACCGCCGGCTCCTCGCCCGAGACTTCCGCGATGAGATGGGCGAGGTTGAACGTGTAGGAGTCGTAGTTGTCTACAAGCAGAATCATGTCGGGCGGTGATTTACCCGCCGTACGTCATCGGCGTACCCGGGCCGAGCGGAATACCGGCGAAGTACCACAGCAGGAAGAACAAGAACCAGCCGATGATCATCGACAATGAGTACGGCAGCGACAGGGAGATCAGCGTGCCCACACCGGCCTTCTTGTAGTACTGCTGCAGGTACGTCAGCGCGAGCGCGAAGTACGGCGACATGGGGGTGAGAATGTTCGTCGGGGAATCGCCCATGCGGTAGAGCATCTGGGTGACCTCCGGGGAGATGCCGACGTACATCATCATCGGCACCACGATCGGCGCCATGAGTGCCCACTGTGCGGAACCGGACGTGATGAACAGGTTGATCACCGCGACCATGATGACGAAGCAGGCGAACAGCACGACTGTCGGCAGATCCCACCGCTGCAAGAGCTCCGAACCGGTAATCGCCGTCCACGCGCCCAAGTTCGACCACTGGAACCACGCCAGGAACTGGGCCACGACGAAGAACAGCACCATCATCGGCAGCATGCTCTTCAGGCCTTTCGCCATGAAATCCGGGACATCGGAAGCCTGCGTGATGGTCTTAGCCACAAGGCCGTAGACCAGACCCGTGAGGAAGAAGATCAAGGTGATGGGCACGGCCACCTGGCGGATCAGCGGGGACTCCATGAAGCCCTCGTCCGGGCGCGCGAACGGGGAGCCCGGAATGAAGAGCAACAGGAAGTAGATCACCATGAACACAACCAGGGTGATGCCTGCCCAGATCAGCCCCTTGACCTCGTGCGGTGCGAGCTCCAGGTCCTCATCCGTGACCGGTCCGGACGACTCAGAGTCGTCCTCAGCCTCTTCGTTTTCAGCACTGTCAGATTCTTCCGCGAGCTCGTCCGGGTCCTTGCTGGCGTCGTCGAAGGAGAGCTCGCTCTCATCGATCTCGTCGTGGTCGACCAGATCGCGAGCTTTCTTATCCACGTACAGCTCGGTGACAGCGGTGATGATGAGCGACAGGACAATCGCCGACGGAATGACGAAGAAGATGTTCGCCAGCGGGGAGACCTCATACGCATCATCGACCAGGTTGGCCGCAGAGGTGGAAATACCGGCCAGCAGCAAGTCCGTGATGTTCAGGATCAACGAGGAGTTGAAGCCCGCAGACGAGGCCGCAAATGCCACCATCGCACCCACGACCGGGGATCGGTTCTTCGCGTGGAAGGCCATGGCGCCCAGCGGGATGATGATGACGTAGATCGCGTCGGAGGCCACAGAGCCAGTCACACCGGCAAGCGCCACCATGAAGGTGAGCATCTTCGGGCTGACGCGAGCAACCATCGCCCGGATCGCAGCCGAAAGCATGCCCGTCTGTTCGGCGACAGCGACACCGAGCATGACCACGAGGATCACACCCAGCGGCGGGAAGGAGACGAAGTTCTCCACCGCGTCGGTGACCATCATCGACAGCCCCTCCGATGTCAGGAGGTTCTTGACATAAACAGTCTCACCGGAGGCCGGATCCACAGCGGACATGCCCACCATTGAGCCGATCCAGGAGGACACAGCAACGATGCCGGCAATGATGACGAACAGCCAGAACGGGTGGGGGAGCTTGTTGCCGACAGTCTCAATGAAACCGAGGAAGCCGCCCATCGACGAACCGTCGGAGGACACCTTCTTACCGCCCTTTTTGCTTTTTGCTTTCGACGACTCGTCCCCAGCCACCTTCGGCTTCTGGGAGGTCGCGTTCACTGAGGTAGAACCAGCCATGGTCTGCCTTTCCGGGTCACGTTCCTAAACAGGGGTCCGTACGCGCGCAAAAACGCGACTGTGAAGCAGGCTACACTCCACAACCGCGCTTGCGTGAAACTTTGGATTCACCGGACTGAGCATGTAATCAATCATCGACGCACAACGATCTTGAAAGGGAAACCATCCAGTCGACGTTCAAAAGGAGAAGCATGTTCCGCAAACGTATCGCTACCTCGCCGTGGCAGCCACGGTCTCGTTCGGTGCCACAGCCGTGGACACGCCGGTTGCTTCCGCAGAGCCGTTGCCATCCTTGCCAGCCGTACTGGGGTCCGCCGAGTCGCTCTACAAGGAGGCGGTCATCGCGGTTATCAAGATGCTCATGTTCCCGCTCGGGCTGTCGAGCCTTGTTCTCGCGCAGTTCGCGCCGCGGGAGCTAGTGTGCGACGGTCTCGTCCCGCGGTTCTGCACTGAGGAAGAGTTGGAGCACCGAAGGACGGCGCCCCGCGTATAGCTGTTGTTGATCGGGGTCGGCTCGATCGTCCATACCTCGTTCGCGTAGTCGCCGGGTCACGTTCCTACACGGCGGTCAATATGCGCGCAAAAACGCGACTGTGAAGCAGGCTACAGTTCATTTGTCAAACGTCGAAGGATCCTTCACTCGTTGCGCTATTAGGGGGATGCCACCTCTTGGATACCAAACGCACGGCGCCATGACGGACAGTGATTGCATTCCAGCTTGATCCCCATAGCGGGCTCTACGATCGGAATAAAGTTTTAAGTGGGTAGTTGTCTTGTAGCTTCAACCTTTCCGGACGTGCCCTGAAGCGTCCTGGTTTTCGTTCCGCTTATTGAACGCCCAACGGGTGGGCGTGTGATTGTTGATAGTAGGTGTCTTCCATCTCTTGTGGGGTGATGTATCCCAATGACTCGTGCAGGCGGTGGTTGTTCCACCAGTGCACCCAGCGAAGGGTCGCGATCTCGACTTCCCCAACCGACGCCCACGGCCGGTGGGGATAGATCAGCTCGGTCTTGTAGAGACCGTTGACCGTTTCCGCCAACGCGTTGTCGTAGGAATCGCCGACGGTGCCAACGGACGGATCGATCCCAGCTTGAGCAAGCGCCTCACTGTAACGAATGGACACGTACTGCGAGCCGCGATCGCTGTGGTGGACAAGTCCTTCAGCACGGAGATCTCCTGCGTGATACAGGGCGTGCTCAAACGCCTCAAGAGGCAGCTCATCGGTGCGCATGCTCGCCCTGGTGGCAACCCCGACAATCTTGCGGGAGTACGCATCGGTGATGAACGCGGTGTACGCAAACCCCGACAGGGTACGCACGTAGGTGATGTCAGCGACCCACAGCCGGTGCGGCGCTGACGCGGTGAAGTCACGATTGACCAGATCAGGACGACAATCCGGGACATCAGCCCGAAGCGTTGTGATCGGAGTGCGGCCCCTTCTGCGGCCTTGGATGCCGGCGAGTTTCATCAACCGGGCGGTCTGATCACGACCGATGTCCCAGCCGGCGCGCTGCATGGCCTTCCACATCTTGCGTACCCCGTAGACGCTGAAGTTGTCCTCGAAGACTTTCACCAATTCGGGGATAAGCAGCGCGTCTGACAAGCTCCTGGCCGACGGGGCTCGTGTTTTCGCTGCTCGGTAGCCGCGAGAGGTGATAAACCCACATTCTGTCTGCCTTAACGTGCGACAGATGGCCTCGACCCCGAAGCGATCGCGATACGTGTCGATGTATTCGATCATCTTCTGGTGGGACGGTCGAGTTCCGCTGCGAAAAAAGCTGACGCGGTCTTTAAGATCTCGTTTGACCTGCGCAGCTCTTTGTTCTCCTGCCGCAGACGCTTCAGTTCGTCGTCGACCGACTCGCCAGTGCTCCGCTGAACGTCGGGGGACGCTTTGACAGGTTTCAACCAGTTGTTGAGCGTGTGCGCCGAGACGCCGAGCTTCTCGCCGATCTCCTCCGCCGCCGCCCACTTCGAGCACCCCTCAAGCTCAACGAGCTCCTCGGCTAACCGCACCGCCTTGTCCTTGAACTCGTCACTGAACTTCCTAGGCATGATCCAATCCTCCTCTAGAAACGATCGGAACTAAACCCAGGACACTTCACCCCTAGGCGTGATCCGTTTAGGTTAGGCCGGAAACGAGAAAAGGGCCTCAGGGCGGAAAGTGGGTAATTACGGTTATCTACCGTGAAAAATTCGCACCGTAGTGACTTACATCCTGTTAACCACTAGAAAACTTGGAATATCCGCCTCTGTCAATTCATCAGCATGCAGGTTCTCCTGCCTAACCTGTCCATCTCAACGAGATCTGATCAGAAGCTGCGAGGGGATATTGAAGGTTGGCACCTACCAAAGTGGATGATTGTCGAGGAACCCAGAGTCTGGATCGCAATCTACTGATTTCCCGGACATCTAAAAGAGCTTAACTGTCTTTAGAGGGCCAAAAATTCGGTCGATTTCCGCAGGTAGAACGCGATTGCTCACTGTGAAGACGGGATCCGTTTACCTAACGCGTAGTTACGGAAGCCGGCCTGCGGCGCGAGTAATTGTTCAACTATTGTTGCACGATTGTCGTTTGGCGAGTACCTTGCGCACAGGGAGGATATGGCATGAATTCAAGACAGTACACACACCCCACTTTGGAAGAAATATCGCTCGAACAGATATTTTCTGCCCTATCTGATCCTGTCCGGTTGCAAATTCTAAAAACTCTTTCTGATGGGTCCGAAAGAGACAGCATTACTCTCGCAGAAGATCTGCCCAGGTCTACCCTCAGCTACCACACACGGAAGCTGAGGGAGTGTGGTCTTACCTGGACGCGTAGTCAAGGTAGATCCTGCCTAATCTCACTTCGAAAAGAAGTCAATGAGAAGTTTCCAGGATTATTGGAAGGAATAATTCGAAATGCTTAAAAAGCTGTGGCCCTACCTATTGGGAAGCGTGGCCTTAGGGTTAGACGCATACGTCATTGCAGGCTTATTGTCCAACATCGCGAAAGACTTGGACGCATCCGAGTCCATCATCGGTTTGGGAGTAACTGCTTTCACCGCAGCATACGCCTTATCGGGACCGATCCTCTCAGGAAAAGCTGGAGTACATGCCCGCAAGAGCTTAGTAATTGGCATTATTGTATTTTCGCTGGCAAACCTCGCCACTGCACTCTCCCCTAACGCTGTGACCTTCATTTTATCGCGCGTAATAGCAGGCTCTGCAGCGGGCGTCTATTCTCCACTATCGTCCGCAGTTGCGGCCCACAGCGTACCTGAAGAGAAAAGCGGCAAAGCCCTCTCTCTTGTTCTAGCAGGCCTCGCTCTAGGTACTGTTCTCGGTGTCCCCACCGGCTTAATCATTGCAACTAATTTCGGGTGGCGGTTAACTATCGCGATGATTACTGCAATAGGAGTAATTGCACTCCTAGGGGTGGCCCTCAATAAAAAGCAAACGGTTCCGACTATTCCTGCATCTTCCTTCAAGGAGCGGGCAAAGGTCATGGCAAAAAAGACTAATATATTCACTATATTAGTGACGTTATTTGTGGGCACCGCTTCCCTAGGTCTCTACACCTACATATCGACGGTGCTAGCGCATACCCCTCTAGACAATCATCAGATTGTGGGAATCTGGGTATGGGGAATTGGCGGCGCTATCGGCGCTTTTGGGGTAGGGCATCTACTTGATGGGTTTAGAAAGCCAAGAACACTCACTTTGAGCATTATCTGCGCAATGGCCCTATCTTTCATTGCTATACTGTTCGGTGCAACGAACATGATCGTGGTTGTCACAGCCATCTTTGCTTGGGGTCTACTGGGGTGGTCTTCGCTGGCCCCTCAACAAAAAACTCTCCTTGAGACGAATCCTTCAGATGGGGCTACCGCTGTAGCGGCAAATTCATCAGCCAACTATTTGGGTTCAGCCCTTGGTTCCGCACTTGGAGCTTTAGTAGTTCCTAATTTCGACTTTCTACTTTGGGGCGCGCTCGCGTTCGTTCTCTTGGGGGGGATTATGCATGGTTTCGCAGTTAGGGAAGAAAAGCGAGCGTCCTATGTGCAACCACATAATTCGGCTACAGTTTAATTCTATTTAACTTATAAGTCAGTTGAATTTTAAACCAGAGCCTTACTCTTTCGTTGAAAAGTTCTTCTTTTTAACGGAGAGAGAATGCTATCGCTGAAAGATCTACAGTTTCAGGCTGAGGGAAAAATCCAAACCCTCAAAGAAGAGGGCACCTACCGCAATTTCTCTGTTATTAACCGTCAAGCAGGGAGCTTTCCAGTCGCTAAGCTCAGAAAACCGAACAACGAACTTGGGTTAAACGACAAAAAGTGTGTCCGGAATCGCCGGTTTCCGGGGCTTAACCACGAGGTTTCAGGAAAATATATGCTTCTGGGGCATATATCTGGCTTCCTGACGGCAAATCCACGGAGGGGCTAGCGCTGTGTGCTATGTACGCCGTGGTGTGGTGGCGCAATGCCAAAGAACCAACCACGCTGCTACTGCGGCGGCGAGATGAAACGCAACGGCACCACCAGCAAAGGCACCACCAGATGGCGGTGCAAACAATGCGGCGCATCCAGCGTGAAGCACCGCGGCGACATCACCAATGCAGCGGTGTTTACCGCCTTCATTGATCATCTCACCACCGGCACCAGTCTCGATGCTGTTGCCCACCGCGTGGGATGTTCGCCCCGTACGCTGCAACGCCGGTTCGAACCGTTCTGGCTCATTGATGTGCCCGACCCCACGGTATCGACACCAACTACAACCACTCAATCGGCATCCAAAAAGGCCACATCTAACCCCCACGACACGCCGGAGTCAGACACACATTTTGTCGTTTAACCCACGAACTTCAAGATGTTGTTGTGTGGTGTAGTAATGACTATTTGGGAATGGGGCAACACCCTAAAGTTTTAGAAGCTGCAGGTAAAGCGATTCTCAAATACGGCGCTGGAGCCGGTGGGTCTAGAAATATCGGCGGGACCAATGACGAGGTGCAACTCCTTGAGGAAGAAATTGCATCTTGGTTGGGCCGAGAGCGGTCTCTAGTGTTTCCAACCGGTTACGGTTCCAACGACGCTAGCATCGAATCGTTGATTACGATCTTCCCGAATCTGCAAATATTCAGCGACGAATTGAACCATGCTTCAATTATTGCTGGGGTTAGGAGGAGCAAAGGTGTACGGCACATTTTCCGGCACAATGATGCGAAGCATTTAGAAAGTCTGCTTGATTCGGCTGACCCACACGCTCCAAAGCTGGTGATATTGGAGTCTGTCTACTCCATGGACGGTGATATCGCTCCTTTGGCAGACATAGTTCATGTCGCTAAGTCGTATGAAAGTTTAGTTTTCCTCGACGAAGCCCATGCCATTGGAATGTATGGCCCAGAAGGGAGAGGGATCGCGGCCTCCCTCGGGTTGTCCGAGGAGATCGATATCATCCAAGGAACTCTAGCCAAAGCTATCGGCGTTATCGGCGGTTTCGTAGCAGGCGCAGACTGGTTAATAGACGCAATCCGCTGTTTTGCTCCAGGCTTCATCTTCACCACCGCCATGCCTCCTTCCATATGCGCAGCCGCAAGAACCAGCATCTCGATTATTCGACAACAAGAATCATCGCGGAGGGAGTTGGCGGATAAGACGGAGCGATTGCGTGAAATTTTCATCCACAATGGAATTGAAGTAATGCCTCAGTCAGAAACGCATGTACTGCCAATACTCATTGGAAGTGCACACCGGTGTACTGAATCGGCGCGAATACTGCTGGAGGACTACGGAATCTACGTTCAACCGATCAATGCGCCCACTGTTCCTGTCGGTACGAGCAGATTCCGGATTAATGTGACGCCGACTCACACTGAGCAACAAATGGAGTATCTTGCTTCATCCTTAGCAAAGGTAATGGAGAGGGTTCCCAATGAACAGTAAGACTGCTTTTCGCATTCGAGAATGCGTCCGTGAAGATCTAGATCAGCTAGTTGACCTACGTAAACAATTATTTCTCACGGATCCGTCGGCTTCATGGGCGATTGGCTCGGACGACTGGATTTATTACTACCGCTCTTTTATTGAGGAGCAGATTTCCTGTAGTTCACGAGGGATTACTTTCGTAGCCGAATCAACTGATAAGATTGTTGCAACACTAACAATAATCGTTGATAGTCACCTGCCCTCTCCTTCTTCGACCGAAGGAAAAGTTGGATGGATACAAGGAGTGTTCGTGGCTCCTGACGCTCGAGGGCATGGATTGGCAAAGAACCTTACGCTTCGAGCCTTGAAGTGGCTAGAAGAGCACAATATTCCTACTGTAACCCTAGCTTCCACCAAAGCTGCGGAAAGAACCTACCAATCCTGCGGTTTCATCTTAGACGGGGAAGCCCATTATCTGAGGGGGGTATAGATCTTGGGTAGGTTTGTTTTTATAGGGGCGGGATACGAAGAGGGTGTCAGGATGTTTGTGTGTGAGGCTCTGATTGAGAGGGAGTTTCACCGATAATGACTACTGTGTCACCAAAGAAAGGCCACGACCC
>NZ_JAGPZA010000040.1:0-1411 GCF_024454095.1 Corynebacterium sp. CCUG 69979
GGGTTAAGTAGCAGAATGTGTGTCTGATTTTCAGTGTATCTGCTGATCAGGCTGTGTAAATCGGGCTTGAATAAGGTTCTGGGCCTTATTCGGGCCCGTTTTTCGTTCAATCCACCGGAATGGCACCCGCGTGTGCTAGCCGGGTGTTGGTGTGCTTTCCCAGTGACACCAAACAGACCACGATGCCCCATGTGTGCTGGGAAAATGAAGAAAAACGGCACCACCTCCAAAGGCACAACCAGATGGCGGTGCAAAAACCCCGACTGCGGATCCTCCACCACACGCCGCCGCACAGACCACACCCAGGCCCGGGATTTCACAGCGTTCCACTCCTACGTCACCGGCACCGCCCCATTGACTGAGGTAGCCAAGCGAGCGGGAGTTAGCAGGTGGACCTTAGACCGCCGGTTTGAATCGTTTTGGTTCATCGACGCCCCCAACACCCCGGACCCCAACCGGGTCTACGACCAGATCTTCATCGACGGCACCTACACCGACGCCGGCTGCCTGCTCGTTGCCGCAAGCTGCGACCACGTCATCGCCTGGCACTGGACCAAACGCGAATCAGCCCACGCCTACACACAACTCCTCAGCCGCATCGCCGAACCATTGTGCGTCGTCCTCGACGGCGGCCAAGGCGCCTTATCCGCCATCAAAACCTGCTGGCCCAACACTCGGATCCAACGCTGCCTCGTGCACGCCCAACGCGTCATCCGCCGCTACACCACATCCAGACCCCGCACTGATGCCGGCAAAGCCATCTACGCCCTAGCTTTGAAACTGACCAAGATCACCAACCTGGACCAAGCCAGGGAATGGACACTGCGCCTGCACGACTTCGGCCAGGTCTTCAAGGCTTTCCTGGACGAGAAAACTCCGGTGCCCAAAGAACGCCGCACCCTTAACCACCAGTGGGAATGGACACATATCCGGGTACGCAAGGCCTACAACTCGCTTCTGCACCTATCGCGCAGCAACTGGCTGTTCACCTACCTGCAACCGCCGCCAGAAGCGCTCGAACCTAACCGGTGGGCAGCGACCACCAACAGTCTTGAAGGCGGTGTCAACGCCCAACTCAAACGCATCGCTGACGCCCACCGCGGTAGATCAGGAGAGCGGCAGCGCAAGATGCTCGAGTGGTACCTGCACTCGAAAACGCATCTGCCTGACGACCCGTTAAAGATCGCCAGGCAGTGCGGTTACGGACAAGATCAACTCGCCAAAGTTCCCGACCTTGTCTCAGAAGACCGAAACAAAGCCGACCACCAAACAGGCCGACCAGCCTTCTACGACAACGCTATCCCAACCGACTACGAACACTCGATAGGAATCAGAAAAGGGCCCCTCAAATAACAGAAAGTGTGCCCAACCCGCGACACGCCGACCAGACACACATTTTGCTACTTAACCC
>NZ_JAGPZA010000041.1:0-1175 GCF_024454095.1 Corynebacterium sp. CCUG 69979
TGTCGGTTTCGGGTACGGGCCGTACACACACATCGCTAGAGGCTTTTCTCGACAGCATAGGATCACCACCATCACCCCATACGGGCTACGCATCACGCCTCACACAAACAGGACCGCATTTGACTAGTCCATGTGCCACACGCTTGCACCACAATCCACTTAAGTGGCGTAGCTACCTGACTGCGTCACCCCATCACTGAACTACAACGGATCAGGCCCCACGCATCACACCCACCCAACAGTCAAAGACTGCCGTGGCAGGTGGTCAGGGTGGTTAGTATCACCGCTTCGCACTTGGGCGCGTATGCACGGGTACGGGAATATCAACCCGTTGACCATCGACTACGCCTGTCGGCCTCGCCTTAGGACCCGACTCACCCTGGGAAGACGAACTTGACCCAGGAACCCTTAGTCATCCGGCGGATACGATTCTCACGCATCATTCGTTACTCATGCCTGCATTCTCACTCGCACACAGTCCACGCCCCCTTCCGGTAACGCTTCACCCCATGCACGACGCTCCCCTACCCATATAAAAAATATGCCGCGGCTTCGGCGGTGTACTTGAGCCCCACTGAATTGTCGGCGCGCAACCACTCGACCAGTGAGCTATTACGCACTCTTTCAAGGGTGGCTGCTTCTAAGCCAACCTCCTGGCTGTCTTCGCGATTACACATCCTTTTCCACTTAGCACACCCTTAGGGGCCTTAACCGGCGATCTGGGCTGTTTCCCTCTCGACTATGAAGCTTATCCCCCACAGTCTCACTGCCGCGCACCAATGTAAACCGGCATTCGGAGTTTGGCTGACATTGCTAAGATGATAGTCCCGCTCAACCAACCAGTAGCTCTACCTCCGGCACACCTACGCGACGCTGCACCTAAATGCATTTCGGGGAGAACCAGCTATCACGGAGTTTGATTGGCCTTTCACCCCTACCCACAACTCATCCCCGCAGTTTTCAACCTACGTGGGTTCGCGCCTCCACAACCTCTTACAGCTGCTTCACACTGGCCATGGGTAGATCACCCCGCTTCGGGTCCAGGACATGCCACTGACAACACACAATTAGCATTCGCTTTCGCTACGACTACCCCAAACGGGTTAACCTCGCGACATGCCGCTGACTCGCAGGCTCATTCTTCAAAAGGCACGCCATCACACACACAGAAGGTG
>NZ_JAGPZA010000042.1:0-1159 GCF_024454095.1 Corynebacterium sp. CCUG 69979
GAAAACGGCATGGAATTGCTGTGGTCGGCAGCAGCCCTTGTGCTCTACGGCGGCGGTGTACGCGACGACAAGATGCTGCAAAAACTCGAAGCACTCGTGGGTGAAGTCGAAGTGTTTGAAACCTCGACCTCGCGCACAGGCGACGGGCAACGCACGGTCTCACGTAACCGGCGCGAGCGCAAGATTCTCACCGTCGCAGAACTGGCCAGCCTCGACCAAGGCCGAGCACTCGTGCTCGCATCCAAGCGCCGCCCCCTGATCGCCCAAATGGAACCGTGGTGGCAACGCCCCTGGGATAACGACACACGCAACAAACTAGGAGCCAAGTAACCCATGCAACCGCAATTTCCCAGCGTTTACGAGTTTGTAGACCAGATCATCTTGCCGTACTACGGCGTGTCCTCAGCCCGGATCAACTCAGTGAACTGGTCCGCGCGCTGGTGGGCACACCCAGAGGTCATAGCCCGTTTAGAGGGTCTGTGGCTGCGCTATGAATCCCTGCGCCAAGACGAACCAGCCACCTACATGGAGACGTTCTTCCGCGTCCACGCGGACTACCACATGAGGGTGCTCATGGGTGAACACTCCGTGATGCAAGACTGCCGCCGAGAAGACGTCCCAACCATGCACCTGCCCACAAGCCCCGTCGAAGAAACCAAGGAGAACTAGACCATGGCGAACCCCAGAGCACACACACTGCGCGAAATCGACCTGACTCTTGCCCGCGCGCTGAAACAGGCGCGCGCGGTGGCCCGGGCCGTTGAACAAAAACAGGTGGCCGCGCGCGCCCACCCGCGCACCCGCACGCCGGGACCGAACAGCTACAAGCGCATGAGCACTGGCGAACTCGCCGCTGCATTCCTCGCCGGCGAAGCGCTGTACCGCTGGACGCACCAAGAGCAAGGCTTCTTCCACGACGAGTTGCACAACCGGGGTTTCGAAGAGTCCCTAGCGACCTCGCAAGACGAGCAGTACGAACCCGCTAACGACGATGACCGCATCGACACACCCCGCTTCGACCACACCGTCGCATCGTTAGCGGTGCTGACCACGGCAGGGCTGGAGAATCTGGCGGACTCCATTGACGAGGTCATCCTCGGTGGTGACGGGCGCGTGCCAGGGGCATTGCCGCCCTCAGAAGTCATTGAGGATATGCAGA
>NZ_JAGPZA010000043.1:0-1078 GCF_024454095.1 Corynebacterium sp. CCUG 69979
CTACATCTCTGCAGCGATCCGGTGCATGTCAAGCCCAGGTAAGGTTCTTCGCGTTGCATCGAATTAATCCACATGCTCCGCCGCTTGTGCGGGCCCCCGTCAATTCCTTTGAGTTTTAGCCTTGCGGCCGTACTCCCCAGGCGGGGCGCTTAATGCGTTAGCTACGGCACGAACCCCGTGGAAGGGACTCACACCTAGCGCCCACCGTTTACGGCATGGACTACCAGGGTATCTAATCCTGTTCGCTACCCATGCTTTCGCTCCTCAGCGTCAGTTACTGCCCAGAGACCTGCCTTCGCCATCGGTGTTCCTCCTGATATCTGCGCATTCCACCGCTACACCAGGAATTCCAGTCTCCCCTACAGCACTCAAGTTATGCCCGTATCGCCTGCAACCCCGCAGTTAAGCTGCGGTATTACACAAACGACGCGACAAACCACCTACGAGCTCTTTACGCCCAGTAATTCCGGACAACGCTCGCACCCTACGTATTACCGCGGCTGCTGGCACGTAGTTAGCCGGTGCTTCTTATCCAGGTACCGTCACTTACGCTTCGTCCCTGGCGAAAGGAGTTTACAACCCGAAGGCCGTCATCCCCCACGCGGCGTCGCTGCATCAGGCTTGCGCCCATTGTGCAATATTCCCCACTGCTGCCTCCCGTAGGAGTCTGGGCCGTATCTCAGTCCCAATGTGGCCGTACACCCTCTCAGGCCGGCTACCCGTCGACGCCTTGGTAGGCCATTACCCCACCAACAAGCTGATAGGCCGCGAGCTCATCCCACACCGAAAAAACTTTCCACCACACCATCCAAGACGTGGTCCTATCTGGTATTAGACCCAGTTTCCCAGGCTTATCCCAAAGTGCAGGGCAGATCACCCACGTGTTACTCACCCGTTCGCCACTCGAGTACCGAAGCAAGCTTCGGCCTTTCCGTTCGACTTGCATGTGTTAAGCACGCCGCCAGCGTTCATCCTGAGCCAGGATCAAACTCTCCACAAAAACAGTTTCAACAAAACACAGTGAAACAGGCCGTGAAAAGCCCAAAACCCAACCAAAACAAAACCACCCACACACAAA
>NZ_JAGPZA010000044.1:0-1063 GCF_024454095.1 Corynebacterium sp. CCUG 69979
CCCGCCGGACTCGTATGAGCCGCAGCAGAGTTCGAAGTACCAAAATCAATCGCCAAATTCCACGAAGCGGCCACGCCGATTCCTCCCTCACAACAAAGACAGCGACAAGTCTAACCAGAAAGCACCGTGTTCGACGACCAAGCTGAAGAAAAGGCAGTTCAAGGTGGATCGCTGGAGCCCAATGTTCGCGTGGCCCGGCTTAGCTACATGAATCCGTTGTCAGTAGCCCATCGGCGGGCACCCTCGTCATCCTCACGTACAAGACTCGAGATCAAAAGCTTTTCGTTCGGGTAGTAGATCACAACGTCGCGGACCGGACTGTTGGCCGTGTCGGTCGCCGTGCGCACCTTCGGGTTGCCTCCGGAAAGCTCTGAGCCATTTTCCGGCGGCAATTTCTCTACCACCTCGAAAGCCTGGTCGGCGTTCACGTCCTTGAAGAAGGAGATGCCAAAGTTGTTGCCCTCCTGCGAGCAACGGTAGTACTTCACGGATGTATCTTCGATCCACTTGTTGTAGACAATGCCGTCAGCTTCATGTTCTTCCGTGTCGCACGGACTCAAGGAATTGCGGAACTGCTCGGGCAGGAATGAATCGTCCCCAGTGATCTCTCCAATGGGCACGAACTTGGAACCGGGTGAAGCCGACGAAGAGGTTGTGCTTGTCGGTGAGGTTCTCGCGGCCGATGAAGCCGCGGACTCATATCCCGGTGTCTCGGACTCGCTGACAGATGGTGCTGTCGACGACGCTTCGTTCGAACCGTCAGTATTATCCCCGCCACGGGTGACTGCCCAGCCACCGATACCCAACAGCGCCACAGCGCCCAACGCACCAGCAACAATCAACGGACCCTTACCGCCCTTGTTGCCACCAGCACCACTCGACGGCACCGATGACTGCCCAGCCGAATGAGCGCCCGGTTGTGCAGGCTGGGTCTGGGCAGCCTGCGCCATCGGTTGCGCAGCCTGCGGGGGTTGGGTGGCCTGGGTGGGTTGGGCTGGGCCGCCAAACGGATTCGCACCCGGAGCAACAGAACGCTGACCCCCACCCTGCGCCGGCTGCGTAA
>NZ_JAGPZA010000045.1:0-987 GCF_024454095.1 Corynebacterium sp. CCUG 69979
GGGCCCGGCCCCCGGAAAGTAGACACCGTGGGGGTGAAATTATTGGCTTTACTCTAGCGCATTGTTAGGAAGCGTGAGTTTCGTACTCAATGGGTGTGAGGTACTTGCACCAGGAATGCCTTCGGGTGGTGTTGTAGCGCGCACACCATGCGAAGACGTCGCGCCGGCAGACTAGCTGATTGGAAAAGACTTTCTGGTCTTTGAGCACTTCTCGTTTCAATGCCGCGTTAAACGACTCCGCGAGTGAATTATCAGCGCTGCTGCCAACTGCTCCCATCGACTGGGTGACGTTGAGTCTTCGGCAGACAGCCTGAAACTGCGATGAGGTATACACGCTGCCATGATCTGAGTGGAAGATCGCCCCGGAGAGACTGCCACGGGTACGGCGAGCATGCTCGAGCGCTTCTTCGACGAGGTCGGTGCGCATGTGGTCTGCGATCGCGAAGCCGACGAGCATCCGCGAGTAGCAGTCAATCACAGAAGCCAGATACATATTCGACCCGTCTGCGATCGGCAGATAGGTAATATCGCCGACGAGGATCCTATTGGCAGCTGGCGCAGTGAAGTTACGCTTGACCAGGTCAGCGAATATAAAGCGATGACGCTCACACTGCGTTGTCGTGACCTTACGTTTTTTCGTGTAGCCGCGCAGCTGAAGCTTCCTCATAATCCGGGCGATGCGCTTATGGTTGACCGGTCCGGTGCTACTGTACGCATCGTTGAAAGTCAGCTCGGCGGCAATGCGTTTTGCGCCGTAGAGCTGCCTCTTGTCGTCGAAGATGGCCTGGACCTTGGCTCCGAGTATGGCATCATCAACCAGTCTGCGGTGCCGCTGGGCGCTGCTAGCTTTCCATTTGTAGTAGGAGCTGCGGTTTAACCCGAGTACGGTGCACATCCGCTTGACCGAGTAATCGGTGCGGTGGTCATCAACGAACCGGAAGCGGATCACCAGTTCGTCTCTTCCATGAAATATTTGGCTGCCTTACG
>NZ_JAGPZA010000046.1:0-713 GCF_024454095.1 Corynebacterium sp. CCUG 69979
ACGGGTTAACCTCGCGACATGCCGCTGACTCGCAGGCTCATTCTTCAAAAGGCACGCCATCACACACACAGAAGGTGCTCTGACGGATTGTAAGCGCACAGTTTCAGGAACTCTTTCACTCCCCTCCCGGGGTACTTTTCACCATTCCCTCACGGTACTATCCACTATCGGTCACACTAGGTATTTAGGCTTACCGGGTGGTCCCGGCAGATTCACAGCAGATTCCACGAGCCCGCTGCTACTCGGGGCAAACACGACACACAACCAGCACACGCCTTCACGTACAGGACTCTCACCTCCTCCGGCAGACCATCCCAGGCCACTTCCGCTAACACGCACTAGAAATGCAACGACTGGCAGACCGTTGACCATCGCACCCCACAACACCGCACACGCAACCCCTGCCAGGTATCACACGCACACGGTTTAGCCTCATCCGCGTTCGCTCGCCGCTACTAACAGAATCATTATTATTTTCCTCTCCCACCGGTACTGAGATGTTTCACTTCCCGGTATCACCCCCGCACAACTATGAATTCATCATACGGTGACCACACACAACCGTGGCCGGGTTTCCCCATTCGGACATCCTCGGATCAACGCTTTGTTGACAACTCCCCGAGGCATAACGCAGCCTCACACGTCCTTCATCGGCCCAGCATGCCAAGGCATCCACCATGCGCCCTTAAGCAACAAACACAAACACACACCCA
>NZ_JAGPZA010000047.1:0-660 GCF_024454095.1 Corynebacterium sp. CCUG 69979
GCCCCCCGGGTGCGTGTCCACCTGGACATTTTCCACAACATACGGGTCTGCAGCACCACACACGGACACTCAACAGCCCAACCCCACACCCAGTACAGGTAACTACCTGACCATGCGGGGCCAATAAATAGTAATGCTCCTTAGAAAGGAGGTGATCCAGCCGCACCTTCCGGTACGGCTACCTTGTTACGACTTCGTCCCAATCGCCGATCCCACCTTCGACAGCTCCCTAACGAGTTTGGGCCACTGGCTTCGGGTGTTACCAACTTTCATGACGTGACGGGCGGTGTGTACAAGGCCCGGGAACGTATTCACCGCAGCGTTGCTGATCTACGATTACTAGCGACTCCGACTTCATGGGGTCGAGTTGCAGACCCCAATCCGAACTAAGACCGGCTTTCAGCGATTAGCTCCACCTCACAGTGTCGCTGCGCGTTGTACCGACCATTGTAGCATGTGTGAAGCCCTGGACATAAGGGGCATGATGATTTGACGTCATCCCCACCTTCCTCCGAGTTAACCCCGGCAGTCTCTCATGAGTCCCCAACCAAATGCTGGCAACATAAGACAAGGGTTGCGCTCGTTGCGGGACTTAACCCAACATCTCACGACACGAGCTGACGACAACCATGCACCACCTGTACACCAGCCACAAGGGAA
>NZ_JAGPZA010000048.1:0-637 GCF_024454095.1 Corynebacterium sp. CCUG 69979
GCTTGGAGGACCGCAGATTGTGCTGCGTCGAGACCCGTTCGTGTAGAGCGGCACACCACGACGCACATAGGGTGCTCGTCGTGGGTGGGCCACTGCTTGTCGGCATCGCCCAGCGGAGCGAACACCTGCGCGAGTGTCGATGCGCCAGATCCTCCATGTGCACCGACCAGCCACGCCACGGGGGGCCGGCCCTCGCTGATATGCAGGCGCTGCTCTGCCAGTGGTAGGGCTTCGCGCACCTGCGTATCGACTTTCATCGTGAGTTCAGGCACGTCCTCTCTAGCTTGTGGTCGCCACGTTGTCACCGTCATGCTCACCCCTCCTGGAGGGCTGCCTCGACTGCCGCAGTGTCGTAGGTAGCCGGTGCGCTCTGCTCCGTAGCTGACAGTGGACGACCGAGTTCTGCACCCACAACATCGAGGAGCCAATCAGTCGTTGCCGATGCTGCCGACGCGCCCGACGCCGTGGAAGGCGACGCGGAGTACGCCCCCGTCGACTTCGATACCTCGCTACCTACAGCTGCTTGTACTGCTGCCTGGGCAAGCCCCTCATCGTCGACGCCGAACGCCTTGGCCTCATCTGCCAGGCGCGCAGCACCGGTGGTCATCGTTTGCTCAGAGACCAACTCGCCCGCTGC
>NZ_JAGPZA010000049.1:0-612 GCF_024454095.1 Corynebacterium sp. CCUG 69979
CTGGTGCAAACACGAAACCACCCGCGACTACCAGCGACTGCTCGAACGCATCGAAGCGCCACTGATCGCTGTGATCGACGGCGGCCAAGGAGCCTTTAGCGCGATTAGAAAGTGCTGGCCGACCACGAAAATTCAACGCTGCCTCGTCCACGCCCAACGCGTCGTGCGACGCTACACCACCTCACGCCCGCGCACAGATGCTGGGCGCACCATCTACCAACTTGCGCTGAAACTGACTCGGATCACCACCTTGGATGGAGCAGCAAAATGGGGCGCGCAACTGCACGAATTCTCTACGATCTACCAAGCCTGGATGGACGAGAAAACCACGGTCAAAGACCCCAAAACCGGTACGTGGACTCGCGTGTGGACACACCACAACGTGCGCAAGGCCTACAACAGTCTCAACCACCTCTGGCGAAGCGACCTGCTGTTTGTCTACCTCAAGCCCCCAGAAACAGTCCTTGATCCTGACCGGATCAAATCCACCACAAACAGTCTGGAAGGCGGTATCAACGCCCAGCTCAAACTGCTCGCCAGGACACACCGCGGCAGATCAGGTGAACGACAACGCCGAATGCTGGATTGGTGGCTCTACCTGAAAACGGAACT